>CAYRPR010000284.1:0-4012 GCA_964425945.1 uncultured Verrucomicrobiota bacterium
TGCGGTTGAGGCTGCGCTTCCTGTTGGAAGTGCCTTTGACATACTATAAGATCACTTCGTTCCTGCGGCTGACTGTATCGATCAGCGCGGTGGCGATGATGGTCAGACTGCCGCCGTGTTCGATGTTGCGCGCGGCGCCGAAAAAGCGCTTGGGCTTGTGGAGCGCATTGGCGTCCACGCCGCCCGACAGGATCTTGCCGCTGTGCGGCTGCAGGGTGTTATAGGCGCGAGCCAGGCGCGTGATACTGTCGAGCAGGATCACGACATGCTTGCCGCACTCGACCATGCGCTTGGCCATTTCGATCACGATCTCGGCGACCTGCACGTGACGCTCCGGCGGCTCGTCAAACGTCGAGCTCAGCACCTCCGCCTTCGTGTTCCGCTGCATATCGGTCACTTCTTCCGGCCGCTCATCGATGAGGAGGACGACCAGCTTAACCTCGGGATCGTTTTCGGAAATGCTGTTGGCGATCTGCTGCAGCAGCACGGTCTTGCCCGTACGCGGCGGCGCGACGATCAAACCGCGCTGACCCTTGCCGATCGGCGTCAACAGGTCCATGACCCGCATCGAGATGTTCTCGGCGGCTGTTTCCAGTACGAGCCGCTTATCCGGGAACAGCGGAGTCAAGTGTTCAAACGGGATCTTGCTCTTGACCGCGTCCGGCTCGCGCTCGTTGATCTTGTCGACCTTGAGCAGGGCGAAGAACCGTTCCTTCTCCTTCGGCGGGCGGATATCCCCGGCGATCAGGTCGCCCGTACGCAGACCGAAACGGCGTATTTGCGACGGCGACACGTAGATGTCCTCCGGGCAGGGCAGATAGTTATAGTACGGCGAACGCAGGAAGCCGAAGCCGTCGGGCAGGATTTCGAGAATACCCCGGCCATACATCGTCCCGTTGTTGCGGGCATTCGCCTTCAGGATCTCGAAAATCAGTTCGTGTTTCTGCAGGGCGCCGAGTTCGTTCAATCCCAGCGATTCCGCCATTTTGATCAGGTCGGGCACCGAGGACGTCTGCAACTCGAACAGTTTCATGGCCGGTCCGGCGGGACGCGGCTCGCCGGACGCGTTCTCCGGCTGTTGCGCCTCCTCCACCGCGACGGGCTCGTGCCGGTTCCGCGGGGGACCCGAGCGATGCGGATGGGGTCGTCCTCTTCTGCCTCTGTGTTTCTGGTCGTCGTTCATGATTTACCTCTCTTTGCTTAAAATCTGTTGCAGGACCTTCAAGGTCCGGGTTTCGAGTTCGTCCAGGGTCCCGTTATTCTCGATTACATAGTCCGCTTTCCTCACTTTATCGGCGACGGGCATCTGCGATGCCCATCGCTGCCGGATCTGTTCCTCGCCCAGCCCCCGTTCCATCAACCGCTCTCGGGCCACCCGTTCGTCGGCGGCGACGCAGATGATCGCGTCCCAACCCGTGTCGGCGCCCACTTCGTACAGCAGCGGGATGATCACCGCCGCCACGCGATCCTGCGCGCGCATGCGGGCGACCCAATCCCGCCAGCGGCGCCGCACCTCCGGATGCACCCGCTCATTGAGCGCCCGTCGCGCGTCGGGATCGGCGAAAACCACCGCGCCCAGCCGGCTCCGGTCGATGGTCCCGTCGGCCGCGACAACCGCCCGTCCGAAATAATCCACCACGCGGCGGTATGCCGCCTGCCCCGGCGCCATGGCCTCGTGGGCCACCCGATCGGTGTCGAGCACGGCCACGCCCGCGTGTTCCAGTATGCGGCCCACCTCGCTCTTCCCGCAGGCTATGCCTCCGGTCACGCCGATGGCCCGACCGCCGGGCACCCGATCATTCGGATTCATAGGCCTCGTAAGAAAACCCCTGTTCCCGCAACGAGTTAATGTGCAACAACACCTCCGCGGCCCGATACTGATGCGGAAACAACATCAGCGCGGACGTCGCATGCCATTCCGCCCGGACCAGGTCGCCACGCTGGAAAGCCTCTTCCGCGCGGCGCGTCCATTCGCCCGCCATCTCCTCGTCGTCGCGCGAAACAATCCGGAAAACCCGGTACTTCCTGTTTCCCCAGACGTAGTGGAAATAGAGCCCATCTTCCGGCGTCGATTCAAACAGCCGTGCGGGCGCGAAGTCCGGCGGTTCCAATGCGTCGACAAAATACCGCATCTGCAATTCGGGACTGCGTCGCGCGAACTCGCCTACCGAATACACGTAATATCGCGCGCCGGCCTCGTCCGCCCAATTCCGGAACGAGCGCTCCGTCCCCTTGAACAACGCCTCTCCGTAGGCCCGAACCCGGTCGCGGATGCCCGGCGACTCGAACTTCGGGTGCAGGATGATCGGACAACGCCCGTAGGCCAGGATGGATGCACTGACGCCGAAATTGGCCAGTACGGGATCGGGCGATATGTGTTCTTTCAACCATTCGGTTAATTCAACCAGTTCCGCATAATACACCCCGGGGCGTCCCCAGCGTTCCGGCTCGTGCAACAGCACGGAAGCCTCCACCGAAAGGCCGGCGACCAGGAAAAACCAAGCCGCCCATTGGACCGTCCCGCGGTGCTCGCGAGTCCATGCCGCCAGCCATCCGATCAGCGCAACCGCAAACAGGGCCACAAAGACATGGAAACGCACAAACAGGACATATGCGATTACAGAAGAACCAAAGAAGAAAATTAGCTGAAGTAAATTGCTTTTGAGCCGCGTTTGCCGGTCTTGGTTGCGGTTCAGGTACAGCGCGGCGACGGCACCTGCCACCAAACTTACCCACAATATAGCGGGATACAGATACCGTGTCAACGTCCAACTGGCCGAATTCAGGGCGGGTACCCACATGATTCGCTGGTGAAAGGTCAGCAGGGACGGGTCCGTCGGCTTCTGATTCAGGTAGCGGATCTTCGCCTGAAGCAATTCCGCGAAATGCCCGTACGAGGCGTCGTAGCCGTCCCCCAGAAATCGCAGAACGATCGCCGGCGCCAAGGCGACCAGCGCCAGGACCCAACGCCGCGACAGGCGCGGGGCCAGCGCCATCGCGATCACGACGCCATACGACAGCGTCATGACCGGCGAAAGCAGAAAGTCATGCGCCCGCATGTAGGGCACCAGGGTTCCCGCCGCCATCAACGCGCCCCACTGGACGAGCCAGCAGGTCCGGCTATTCGCCGCCTCCCGCCACCACCCCGCCACCAGCCGGATATACGCCGCCGCCACCCATAACAGCAAGTAGAACTGGATCATGTCCCATGCTGAAACGGCCGCGGCCAGCGCGACGGCTGAGAGTCCGCACAGGATACGGAACGAGGTCCGGCTCCCTCCGTCGCGCAACGCGCCCGCCATGAATGCCAGATGCGCGACAAGCAGCGGCATGGCGAAGTTCTCGCGCGACAACTCCTGACCCGTGGAACGGATGACGGACGCGATGGATACGGCGTAGAAAGCGCCGGCGAGGATGCCCGCCGGGAGGGAACCGGTCCACCAGACGATCCACAAGGCCACCAGCGGAATGCCGAGACAGAACCACGCCGCTGTAATCCAGCGCACACGATCATCCAATGATACGCCGGACGGCCAGAATCGGGCCAGGCCGGCATAGATGTACTCGGCGCCCACCGTATCGGTCCGGGCCGGACGGATGCCCTCCGGATACTGCACGTCGGGATCATGCCGCGGCAGATGGCCATCGTGATACACCTGTTCCACCTGGCGGAACTGCAGGGCGCTTTCCAGCGTAAACGGAGGAACGCCGCCCAGGACGCGATACTGCGCGTGCAGAACGTATCGGCGCATGCCGAGGGCCGCGACATACAACATCAGCAGCGCGAAAACGACCCATACTATGCGTTGTGCAGGCTTCATGCCATTGCCGGAAACGCGTTCCGTCACCGGCCGCTCATCAGAAAAGCGATTGCTCCTTCAACCCCTTGGCGAGACTCGTGAACTCCATTTGGTCATAAAACGGAAGGAGTCGGCTTGCTTCCGGTCTGCGCACGAGCCAAGCCTCCGGTTCCAGTGTCACGGGCAGATCCGCCCGCAGTTTCGTCAATTGC
>CAYRPR010000285.1:0-4006 GCA_964425945.1 uncultured Verrucomicrobiota bacterium
GCGTGCTGGCGGTGAATATTACCGTGCAGAGCGTGCGTTTGCCGGAGCCGCGCGCGGCGGATCAAAACAAGGGAATGGAGTTATGAGACAATTCATACATGTACTCAGCGGATTGCTGCTGGTTCTTCTGCTGATTGCGATCGGCGCGACGCTGATCCTGGCGCCGTACGTGGTCGAGCATTGTCGGCCGCAGGTGGTGGACGCGGTTCGATCTTATCGCCTGGTGGGCGGAATCGCCGTGCTGGCGCTGGTGGTGCTGTACCTGGGATCGTTCGGCCGTCGCCGGACGGGCGAACAGTACCTGTCCTTCGAGAACGTTAATGGCGGCGCGGTGTCGATCAGCATGAAAGCCGTCAGCGATTTCATCGCCAAGATCGGCGATGAGTTTGCGGCGATTCTTTCGTTGAAGCCGGATGTGCGGCCGCGCGGCGGTTCGATCGAGGTGGAGCTGGATATCAAGGTCAAGGCGGGCACGCAGATTCCGGAGCTCTGCCAGTTGCTGCAGGAACGCGTTCGCGAGAGCGTGCGGGATAATCTGGGCCTGTCGGATATCCGGAAGGTCAAGGTGACCGTGCGCGATATCGTGGGGGCTGCGCCGTCTCGCGACGAAGTGCGCGATGAGATTCAGGAATAGGGGTGTGGTTGGATGAATTGGAACGGCATGGCGGAGGAATATCTGGCGGTCGCGGATCAGGTGTTTGGCCAGTTGAATGATCAGATCGAGCGCGTGGCGGATGATCTGGCCAAGCGGATTCAGGCGGGCAACTGCATCCTCATATGCGGCAATGGCGGCAGCGCCGCCGACGCCCAGCACATGACGGGCGAACTCATCAACCGGTTCCTCAAAGAGCGTCGGCCGTATCCGGGCATCGCGTTGACGACGGACACGTCGGTGATGACCGCCATCGGCAACGATTACAGCTACGACCAGATATTCGAGAAGCAGGTGCAGGGCCTGGGCCGTCCGGGCGACGCGCTGATCGGCATCTCGACCAGCGGCAACGCCGAGAACGTGTGTCGCGCCATGGAAACCGCCAAGGAGAAGGGGATCCGTACCATCGCCCTGACCGGCGGGAAGGGCGGCAAGTTGAAGGATCTGGCGGATGAGGTCATATCGGTGTCCTGCACAAGCAGTACGCCCCGGATCCAGGAGGGGCACGGGCTGATCATTCACGCCCTGTGCGAGCGGATTGAGGAAATCGTGGGGTAACTCACCCCCGACCCCTCCAAGGAGGGGAGAAAGAAGTAAACATCCCCTCCCGGGAGGGGTGCCCCGCACATGTGGGGCGGGGTGGGTGAAACAGCTGTTTGGAGGACAGTGACGCATGGCGGATAACAAGCAAGTTCAACTGGTTGTGGTCGGATCGATCGGGATCGATACGATTGAAACGCCGTTTGCCCGGCGGGAGAGCATCCTGGGCGGATCGGCGAGCTTCGCCTGCGCGGCATCCTCCTTTTTCGCCCCGGTGGGCATGGTCGGCGTCGTCGGCACGGATTTTCCCGAAGCGCACATGAATCTATACCGGAAGTTCGAGATCGACTTGGAAGGACTTCAGACGCTTGAGGGTCAAACGTTCCGCTGGACCGGCGTATATCAGAAGAACATGGATGAGCGCGAAACGATTTGTACCGAGCTGAACGTGTTCGCTCATTTTTCCCCGAAACTGCCGGCTTCATACCGGCGCGCGCCGTTCCTATTTCTAGCGAATATCGGTCCGGAACTGCAGTTACACGTGCTGGAACAGGCGGAGAATCCGGCGTTCGTCGCCATGGACACGATGGATCTCTGGATCAACACCAGCCGGGATGCCCTCATCGAAGTGATCCGCCGCGTGGATCTGCTGACGTTGAACGAGTCCGAATCCCGCCACTTGAGCGGCGAGCACTTCCTCCCCGCGGCGGCGCGGAAACTCCTCGCGCTCGGTCCGCGCTATGTCCTGATCAAGAAAGGCGAGCATGGAAGCATCCTCTTTTCGCGGGACGACACGTTCATTGTGCCGGCCTATCCACTCGAATCCGTCAGTGATCCGACCGGAGCGGGTGACGCGTTTGCCGGCGGGTTCATGGGATCCCTGGCCGCGCACGGCAAGACCGATACGGCCGCCATTCGCCGCGCCATGCTCTATGGCAGTGTGGTGGCGTCCTTCGCAGTCGAGGACTTCAGCCTGGACCGCCTGGAAGGCCTGTCGCGCGCCGAGATCGAGGATCGCGCCGCCCGGTTCCGCGACATGTTCCGTGTCCCGGACGAGCGGGTCGAGGCCTGACCCCGCGCCGCATTGACTCCCCGCGCCTCCTTGCTCTATCGTATCCGTATTATGAGTGACTCCCATGATATGGATCAGGATGATCTGCGGACGATCCCCACGGACCGCATGTCGGCGACGGATGACGAGCGGATCGAGCAGATACTGCCCCTTCCGCCGCCGGCTCACTTGATCCGCTTTTTCCCCATCAAGCATACGCCCGCCGAGCATTTCATCTCGGATACGCGTGTCAAAGTCCGGGAGATCATTCACGGCGAGTCCGACCGGTTGCTCGTGGTCATCGGGCCCTGTTCCATCCATGACGAACCGTCGGCCCTGGAGTATGCGGCGCGCTTGAAGGCTGAACGCGATCGCCTGGGCCATGAACTTGAGATTCTGATGCGGGTACACTTCGAGAAACCCCGAACCCGGGTCGGCTGGAAGGGGCTGATAAACGATCCGTATCTGGATGGCAGTTTCCGGATCAATGAGGGACTGCGCATCGCGCGCGACCTGCTGGTGAATATCAATAAATCCGGTGTTCCGGCCGGCTGTGAGTTCCTCGATGTGATATCGCCTCAGTATATCGGCGATCTGGTCTCGTGGGGCTCCATCGGGGCGCGCACGACCGAGTCGCAGGTCCATCGCGAGCTGGCGTCGGGTCTATCCGCGGCGGTCGGATTCAAGAACGGTACGGACGGCAATGTGAAGATTGCCGTGGACGCCATTCTGGCCGCGCATGAGCGGCATCACTTTCTGTCCGTCCACAAATCGGGGCAGGTGGCCATTGTGGATACGCGGGGGAATCAGGACTGCCATATCATCCTGCGCGGCGGCAAGAAGCCGAATTACGACGCGGCCAGCGTGGAAGAGGCGTGCGCCGAGCTGGCCCGGGCCGGTTTGCCGGCCCGGGTGATGATCGACGTATCGCACGGGAACAGCCGGGGCGATTATAGGAAGCAGATGGAATCCGGGGCCGATGTCGCGGGGCAGATCGCCTCGGGAGAGAAGCGCATCATGGGCGTCATCGCGGAATCGAATCTGGTCGAGGGACGCCAGACTCTCCAGCCCGGCAAGCCGCTGGTTTACGGCCAGAGTATTACGGATGCCTGTCTGGGGTGGGAAGATTCCGTGAAACTGCTGGATCAGCTCGCCGGCGCCGTACGCGAGCGGCGGTCCTAGATCCGACAAGCCGGACCGGATCCCGGTCGGCTCGCGCCAGGCGTATCTCGACGTTTCCCGGCAATTCCGTCTTCAAGCGTTTCCGCAGGTGCGGCAGATAGCCGCGTTCCGTGTGCGTGTGCTCGAAGAGAATCACATGGATGCCGCGCGAAGTAATATCCAGTATGTCGTGGTGCTTCATTTCACCAGTGACATACGCATCCGCCGCAATGCCCTGAAGCGCAGAACCACCGGCCCCCGCGCAATACGCAATACGCCGGATTCGTTTGGGACCGGTCGCGGATTCCGCAACCCGGGCATAAGGCAGGCCCAGAAACGACTGGATTCGACCCGCCAACGCCCGAAGGGTAACGGGTTTGGACAGTCTGACCCGGCGCGCGATGCCGATCCGTTCGATGCGGCCACGATCGGTTCGTAGAATGCCGCCCGCCAGCCAGTCATTAACCCCGCCATCCGCATTATCCAAGGCTGTGTGAGGCGAGTAGACGGCCATACGGCGTCGGATCAGCTTGCGCAGGGCGGCATAACGCGGGTGGCGCGGGTCCAGCGAACGCAACGGGGTCAGCAGGGGCGGGTGATAG
>CAYRPR010000286.1:0-3986 GCA_964425945.1 uncultured Verrucomicrobiota bacterium
CCTTCATCACCAGCAGACGCCACAGGTAGCGGCGGTTCCAGATTTCGCGCCATTCCAGACGCCACTAGGGCTGGTTGGGGGTTATGTGCGTGATGACGGAATTCATGTTCTCCACAATACGGAAAACGGTGTACAAAGCACCGGTTGAAGTCAAGATTGCCCTTTGTTACGGCGCCGCGACGTCGGTGGGCTGACGGTTATCAGCGCGATGGTCCGGGGCCGCCGCCGGGACCACCAAAAGGCGGCCCGCCGCCTCGTCCGCCCCGGAACAGGGTGTCGAAGGATGTGATGTCGATGAGCTCGTGGATATAATCGGCGAACTGATTGGCCGCGTCTCCGCGATAACCCAGTTCATGGCCCATCTCGACGAGGGCGCGGTCGCGTTCCTGCCGAAGCATCGGATCGAGGACGGCCATCCGTTCGCCCATTGCGCGGCGAAGTTCCCACCGCTCATCGCGAGGCAGATCGGACGCCAACTGCGCGTGCAACCGCCAGGTGTCGTTCAGGAGTTGGATAAGCAGGTCGTACTCCTCTTTCTCCGTTTCGGTCATACGGCCGGTATCCCGGTACAGGAAGTGCGTGGCCTTCCTGGCGAAGGCCTCATCCGTTCGGCGCCGCGACTCCTCGCGTCGTTCCATCATCTGTTCATAGCGGACGGGATCGTTCGTGCGCATTTCCTCCATCCACGTATTGCGGTCGCGCCACGGGCGCGGTTCGTCGTCGCGTGGAACGCGCGACAGGGCCATCTGTCCCTGCAGGTCGTTGATGATCCGGTTGCGTTCCGCGATATCCGCTTCCAGTTCCGCGATGCGCCGAACCAGCGGGGTGGTGTCGATCGGCGGGGTCGGCTCCGGCGTTTCCATCCGCGGCGTCGGCGCGATCGGTTCCGTAGGAACGGCGGGTTGCGTGACCGCCGCGACGGGTTCCGGCGGGGTAGCCAGCCGTTCCTGCAGTTCGATCACGCGCGCCTTATAGTAGACGGCCGTGCCGCTGGACGCCACCAGACCGGCCGCCAGTATGATGCCGATGATCGGCCCTTTGCCGCCTACGTTCATGATCCGGCCATTGTGTTCATCTGGCCGCCAAATGCAAGATCGACGGCGCAATATCCTTGAAAAGCAAGGGCGATACGCAATAGTCATCGGCCAATCGACATGATTCGCCAGGAACATACGACCCATAGCGCCCTGGAAACCGCCGCGCTGGCGGGACGGCTCCCGGGTCTGGTGCGCCCGGGCCGGGTCATCGCCCTGCATGGAGACCTCGGAGCGGGCAAGACCTGTTTCATCCAGGGGCTGGCCCGCGCCATGGGGGTGCATCGTTCCGTGCAGAGTCCGACCTATACGCTGGTCAACGAGTATCTCGGCGAGAACAACCTCGCGCTGTACCATATCGACCTGTATCGCGTCCGGTCACCGGACGAGGCGCTGGGGCTCGGACTCGACGAATATCTGTTCGGGCGCGGCGTCACGGCGATCGAGTGGGCGGAACGCGCCGGCGATTTGATTCCGCCCGATGCGGTTCATATCACACTGCAACCCGGAGACGCGGACGACGAACGCCGGATCACCATCGAGGAGCGGGCGCGATGATGATCCTCGCCCTGGAGTTCTCGTCCGCGCGCGGCAGCGCGGCCCTGCTCGACAATGATTCCGTCGTGGCCGAGGGGCAATGGATCGATGCCGGTCGCCGGCGTCGCGCGGTGTTTGCCGATCTGACCAATCTGATGCGCGAGGCGGGCGTCGATTGGTCGTCCGTGGACCGGATCGCCGTGGGGCGGGGGCCGGGCAATTATTCCGGCATGCGCTTCGGCCTTACCGTGGCGCGCGCGCTCGCCTTGCCCGGCGGGATACCCGTCTGCGCGGTAAGCAGTGGCGAGGCCCTGGCCCTCGAGATCGGTCGTGAGCAACCGGTGCAACAGGTCGCCGTCATCGGCGACGCCCGCCGTGATCGCGTCTGGTTCGGCGTGGTTTCCGTGGCGCCGAA
Organism: uncultured Verrucomicrobiota bacterium; assembly: GCA_964425945.1. Taxonomy (GTDB): domain Bacteria; phylum Verrucomicrobiota; class Kiritimatiellia; order SLAD01; family SLAD01; genus CAYRPR01. The sequence goes on from CAYRPR010000286.1 coordinate 1,987, forward strand.
CAAGACCCGGTTGGAACAGGATTGGCGGCTCCATGAGCTGAGCGAAGTGGATGGCCTTCTTCCTGCCGGAGCCGCTGTTGTCTCGCCGGACTGGACCCGCTTGGCGGACCGGCTGGATATCCCGACGCGCGCTGATATCCGATGGGTGCGCGAGGACCGATGCCCCAAGGCCGGCTGGGTCGGCTTGCTGGCGCATGAACGGTCGCGAGAAGGCATCGCGTTTGAGCCGGCGACGCCCCTGTACATGCACCCGCCCGTGTTTGTCCCACCTCGGTTCTGAATCCGCGAGACGGCGCCGACGGAGCGGCGCCGGGTCGGGAACTCGAATTCCCGAATAATATTGCCTCTTTCCTCTGTATGTGGAAAGAATTCATGTATAGTTGTATAGTGGAAGCTATTATATTTATGTCGATTATGCGAAGCGGTCTTCGCAGGGTTAAGCGATGATTTCCAAGTCTCGGGTTAAAGAGCAGGCCGAAACCTCATATCTGTACGCCGGGAACGCCCCGTTCATCGAGGCCCTCTACGAGCAGTATCTCGCCAACCCGTCGTCCGTCAAAGAGCTTTGGAAGGCCTATTTCGATCGACTGCAGACCGCGGGCGGAAACGGCGGGCAGGATGTGGATCACTCCCGGATACGCCGCCAGTTTGTCGCGCGCGCACACAGTTTGTCCGCCCCGCATATCGGTGCGGCCCCGGCGGCGACCACCCTGGCCGCGCAGAAACAGGCGGGCGTCCTTCGCCTGACCCGCGCGTATCGCCTGCCCCGCCGGCTGCGCGCCGCGGTCGATCCGATCCTCCTGCGCCCGTTGCCGCCCGTGCCCGATCTGGATCCCTATTTCCACGGCTTGAGCGACCGGGATCGTGACACGGTATTCACCACCGGCACACTGGTCGGACCCGAACAGGCCACACTCGCGGAGATCGAGGAGAAGCTCAAGGATACCTATCTCGGCCACATCGGCGTCGAATACATTCACGTCAACGAGGTCGCGCAACGGCGCTGGATTGAAAAGCGCATCGAGAGCTGCAACGCCAAGCCGTCCTACGACGCCGCGTACAAACGCCGCCTGCTCCAGCGCCTCACCGCGGCGGAGGGACTGGAACAATACCTGCACGTCAAGTACGTCGGCCAGAAACGATTCTCGCTGGAAGGATCGGAAAGCCTGATCCCGATGCTCGACACGCTGATCGAGCAGAGCAGCATGCACAACGTGCGGGAGATCGCCATAGGCATGGCCCATCGCGGGCGCCTGAACGTGTTGATCAACCTGATGGGCAAGATGCCGCGTGATCTGTTCTCCATTTTCGAGGGCAAGATGCACGTGGACAACGTGGACGTGATGGGCGGCGATGTGAAATACCATGAGGGATTCTCCTCCGATCTGCAGCTGCCGGCCGGGCTGGTGCATGTCGCGCTGGCGTTCAATCCGTCCCATCTGGAGATCGTGAATCCGGTCGTATGCGGGTCCGTGCGCTCCCGCCAGGATCGTCATATCCACCGCGGCGAAGCCGACCGGCAGGACGTGCTGGCCGTGCTGATCCACGGTGACGCGGCCTTCATGGGGCAGGGCGTCGTGTACGAAACGTTCAACCTGTGCAAGACCCGCGGGTACACCATCGGCGGCGCCATCCATATCGTCGTCAACAACCGTATCGGGTTCACGCTGAGCCATCCGGATGATTACGGCGCGACCCCGTACTGCACGGATATCGGCAAGGTCGCCCAGGCGCCGATCTTCCATGTCAACGGCGACGATCCCGAGGCGGTGGCGTTCGTGGCGCAACTGGCCGTCGATTACCGCGCGGCGTTCCGCAAGGATGTGGTGATCGATCTGATTTCATTCCGCAAGCTGGGACATAACGAAGCGGACGAGCCGGCCGCGACCCAGCCGATGATGTACAAGAAGATCAGCGAGCATCCCGGCACCCGCAAGCTGTATGCCGATCAATTGGTCCGCGAGGGCGTGATCGAGGGAGACGAACCGGAGGCGATGGCG
>CAYRPR010000287.1:0-3981 GCA_964425945.1 uncultured Verrucomicrobiota bacterium
CATGGCGAGGTGACTTTTGATACGGGCGACGAGAAGAAGGGGTTGGGTGAGAAAGACAACACCTATACCGTGGGTATCGCCACCGGCACGACGGTTGAAGACCAGTTTCACTTCGTCGCGGATGCCCGGTACAAGGTTCTTGACGACGAGGATAACATCCCGTCGGTCGCGTTCTCTGTGACGTGGGATGTGGATAAGCAGTTCTCGCTGATTGCAGAAATGGAGTTGTCTCGCGATAAGCGCGTCGCCAATGAAACACACCCCCTGATCTTCCTGGGGGGCATGTACTACAAAGCTACGCCCAACCTGCACTTCGGTCTCCATGGCGGAACGGCAAAGAACAGCCCGATAGAAGCGATCATATTGGGCAAGGTCGCCTACTCGTTCTGAGCACATTTTACTCCCATTTCCCCGCGCGCTCCGGAGCCCGCCTTGCCCTATTGATGGGCGGCGTGGCATGTTGCATGGCCGTTTGGGCGCAGGAACCCGGCGATGACGTTGTGGCGCAGGCGGCCCCGTACAGCGTGCTTCTCCAGGATGCGCATCGCGCGGCCCACCAGGAAGAATATGGATTGGCCATCGATCTCTTCACACGGGCGCTGACGGAGTACGGCATGCCGGGCGTCCTGCGCGCGCGCGTCTTGTACAACCGGGGCAGTGTCTACCATCGCTCGGGGGATCTGGATCGCGCGCTGGCCGATTACAATGACGCCCTGCGTTTCAACGCCGATCTGGCATCGGCCTATCATTACCGCGCGCGCTTGTTCATCGATCTGAAGCAACCGCGACGAGCTTTGCATGACTACGCCTCGACGATACGACGCGTCACCGACCAGCCGGACCTCTATTTCGAGCGCGGTTCCCTGTACGATGCGTTGGGCGAATTCACGCGCGCCGAGGAGGATTACCGTAAGACGCTTGAACTGGACGGGCGCCATGTGTCAGCGCACGGCGCGCTGGGACGCCTGCAGGAGCGCGACGGAAACTGGGAAGGCGCGCTGAAAGGGTACGAAACCGCGCTTGCCATCGATCCGGAACACCCTTGGATTCTGACGCTCTATGGCAATGTGCTGAAGCATGTCGGCCGGTTGGAGGAGGGCGTTGCCGCGCTGGAGAAGGCCGCCGCTATCTCGCCCGACCGGCCGGATATCCGTCATGTCCGCGCCACCACCTATCTCATGCAGGCGGACCCGGAACGCGCGCTGGACGAACTGAACCGGGCCATCGAGGCCGACGGCGGCGATGCGCTCATGTTCGTACATCGCGGCACGGCAAAATTCCGCATGGGCGATGCGGAATCGGCGCGGGCGGACTATGACCGGGCCATCGCCATGAACCCGGATCTCGTCGAGGGCTTCATGAATCGCGGCATCCTGCACCGCCGGTTCAGACGATTCGAGAGCGCACGGCGCGATTTCGATCAGGTGATACGATTGAACCCCCGCCTGGCGGACGGATATTTCCAGCGGGCTTATACCTGGGAGGCGGAAGGCTCGTTGGAGCAGGCCATGCGGGATTACCGCGAGGCGCTCCGATACGATCCGGATCACGCCGAGGCCCTTAACAATATCGGCGCCCTGCATATCCGGAAAGGGGAACCGGACATCGCCATGGAATATCTTAATCGCGCGTTGCAGAGTGAACCCGCTCTGGTCGAAGCGCTCCTCAATCGCGCGCGGCTGTATCAGCGGGAAAGCGCATTTCGCCGGGCCAAGGAGGACTGTACGGTTGCACTCGCCCGGGCGCCCGGTCGCGGCGACGCATTGCGTCTTCGAGCGGAGCTGTCGTACGCGATGAGCGAATACGCTGATGCACTGTCGGATATCAACGTCGTCATAGGTCAGGGCGATGAATCGGCGGACAACCTCCGCTTTCGTGCTGACCTCTATGATGCGCTGGGCCGCCTGGATGACGCCCGGATCGACCGGGCAAAAGCCGCCGAACGAGAGCGGCCCTGAAGTCAGATAATCCGGCACCACGCGATCCGGTCGCGTATCCGGTTGAACAATTCGACAATCTCTTGATTCGCCATTCGGATGCATCCATTGGAGGCCGGTTCGCCCAGCCGGTCCTCGTGATTGGTCCCGTGTATGTAGATGAATCGCGCGAGCGTGTCGACGTGTCCGCCCAGATTGATGCCGGGTTCCAGACCATCCAGACGCAGTATCCGGGTCGTGATATAGTCATCCGCGTCCGCGCCTCGCCAGCGCTCCGGCGGCAGTACCAGGCCGGTGGGTTCTCGGGCCTTGAATACCTGGCCCAGCGGGGCATCGGCGCCGATACATTCGCTCACGCGATGATAGCCCGTGGGGGTCTTGCGGGAGTCCTTCACATGGCCGGTGCCGAAACGGCTGGTTGAAATCAAGTGGTTCCGCTCAAGACCGTCCCCGGTAATCACGTGAAGGCGCTGGTCCGATACGGTGACGACCAGGAGGACACCATCCTGCGGCAGACCCCGTTCGACGGCCTCAAGCCGGTATGTGACATGTATATCGCTCATGACGGAAAGCATAACCATTTACACGTATTGTCATAAAGACTAGACTGCGAACCGGATTTTATGACCGAACCCGTACAGCCTGACCGCGCCCCTTCCGCCTCCCAGCAAGAGGTCTGGGGCATGTTTGACCGGATCGCGCATCGCTACGACCTGCTGAACCGCATGCTGTCATTCGGGCGCGATGTCGCCTGGCGTAAGCGCATGGTACGCCACCTCAAAGACGCGCCCGGCCAACGCATCCTCGACGTCGCGACCGGGACGGCCGACCAACTGCTTTTCATTGAATCGCGCACGGACCGCATCGCGTCGGGCGTCGGGATCGATATGGCCGTCAAGATGCTGGAGATCGGGCGTGAAAAGATCCGGAAGCGCGCCCTGTCGAAAAAATACACCCTGCGGGAAGGCGATGCCGCCGCCATCCCGTTCGATGACGCCTCTTTTGATGCGGTCACCATTTCATTCGGCATTCGAAACGTGGAGGATGTACGGCAGGGCTTGCGAGAGATGCGGCGCATTCTGAAGCCCGGTGGCCGCGCGCTGATCCTTGAATTCTCCCTGCCCGGCAACGTGATCATGCGCAAATTGTATCTCTTTTATTTCCGGCATGTATTGCCCCGCATTGGCTCGGTGATCTCCGGGGATGGTCACGCATACCGGTATCTGAATCGGACGGTCGAAAGTTTTCCGTATGGCGAGGCGTTCTGCGATTGGATGCTGGAAGCCGGCTTCCAGAACGTGCGGGCGCATCCGCTGACCTTCGGAATCGCCACCATCTATCAGGCGGACAGGCCCGTCGGCGGATCATGAAAACCATACCGAAATGCCCGTTCGATAAACTGCCCGACGCCCTGCGGCATCAGATGCAAAGGGCGCTGACGGACGCGACTGATCCCCGGCGTCTCCTCCGCGCGAGCGTTGTTCTGGAACGGGTTTCGCCGCTCGACTGGCTCAAGGACATTTCCGGGACGATTCGCTCGTATGGCGCCTCGCGGGATCGTTCGATTCAACTCGAGGTCGGAGGCTTCGGGATTGCCGATCTGGTCGTATGGGATGAACCGGTATCCTTTGCCGAGGTGATAGGCAAATTACGCTCCACACTGGATGAGGCGCCCAAAGGGGTTCGTTACTACGGCGGATTCCGTTTCGATGCGCGTGATCAACGCGATCCCGACTGGATCCCGTTTGGGGCATGCCGATTCGCCATACCACGCTTCGAGCTCCGGTCGGCGCCGGAAGCCTCCATGCTCTCGGTGCATTTCCGGGCCGAGGAAGCAATCAGCGGCCGGTTGGACGAGGAGCTGGAGCGACTGTTCTCGCTTCCGTATCACGAACAGACATGGGAGGGCGCCTTTCCGTCGCCTCGTTCCCGAATTGATCTGCCGGATCGCATTGGCTGGCGGAAGAACGTGCAGAAAGCGCTACAACTTTTTAAGACCGGCGAGTTGGAGAAGATTGTACTCGCTCGGAAAGCGACGCTCGCA
>CAYRPR010000288.1:0-3963 GCA_964425945.1 uncultured Verrucomicrobiota bacterium
CCTCATGGCCGCGCGCCGCGCGCGTGGAACTTCGCTTGACGGACCGGACGCGGGGCCGGACGGATTTTGCGCGGGATATTTTCATCCCGGTGGGCGAGGAAATCCGAGATTCGAATGATTCGCGTTGAGCCTATCGATCTTCTCTTGTCAGTCGCAGGGCTTTTTCCAACAGATCCACGCTGCGCGTCCAGGTGAATCGCTCGGTGACGAGCGTCCGCGCGCGCTGGGCGATGGAGGCGCACAGGGCGGGGTCGGAGAGGAGCAGGTCGATGTACTTCGCCATGATGTCGGGATCGTCGGCCAGAAAACAGTTTTCCCCCACCTGGGCGGGGATTCCCTCCGCGCCGAGCGTCGTGCTGACGACCGGCACGCCCGCGGCCATCGCCTCCAGGATCTTCCCGCGCAGACCCGATCCCAGCCGCATCGGACACACGAACTCCCGCGCGCGCGCCAGATACGGCCGGACATCCTCCACTGCGCCGGTCACGTGAATGCGCGGATCCTGCCGCGCATACTCCTGCATGTCCGGCGTTGGATTGGATCCGACCACGTAGAACTGAAGGTCGGGATGCCGCGTCGTCAACAGCGGCCACGCGGCGCGGACGAACCACCGCACCGCGTCCCGGTTCGCTTCGCACTCGTATATTCCGGTGTACAGGATGATGTCCTCGGAGGTTCGCGCAGTCGGCGGCTTGAAGACATCGATGTCCACGCCGCTGGGTATGACGGTGACGCGCAGGTCCGGCGCGAGCGCGAGCAGGGCCAGTCGTTCCTCCTGCGTCAGGACGAGCACGCGATCCGCGGACTGGTAGATTTCGAACTCGTACCGTTGAAGGTTGCGCAGGCGCATGTGATCGAGGGGGCTGCGCGGCGAACATCCCTGCAGGGACAGGGCCTTGCGCGCGGCGGTTGTGGCGCATTGGTGGCACGATATGATCTTGCGTATGGCCGGCAGCCACCGATTGTGGTGCACATATTGGCCCATCGGGCAGAATTCCGCTATGACGTACTCGTAACCCGAGCGGTCGGCCACATCCCCGACGCGTTTGAACATCTCGGTTGAATGCAGCGACAGGAAGGGCGGCGGTACGGAGGCGAGCAGGTGGCCGCCGGCCCGTCTCCAGCGGGGGGGAGGCGCCGGTCGCGGAAGGAGTTCGAGATCGAGCAGGTGCGGTTTCCATTCCGCGGCATGGGCGCGGCCTTCGTCATCGGTGAAACTGACCAGCCCGACCTGATGTCCGCGCCGGAGCAGGCGCTGGATGCGCTGGTAGACGATGAAATGCCCGCTGGTTATTCGGGCGTGCGGCACGCGCGGCGTCAGGAACAGGATCTTCATGCGCCGGAATGATCCTTCATATCCATGTCCGTGATGAGCTCGATGAACTCGTCGCGGGTCAGATCCTCCAGGCGTTTCCCCCGCCGTTTCAACAGGTCGTCGATCCGGATGCAGGTCGTCTGCATCAGTTCATGGGTGTATTCGGATCCCAGCAGCACGCTGAAGCGATCGCCCCGCGTGAGACGCACATGTCCGTCGGCCGGGTCGTTCCCCAGCCCGATAATTCCGGCTATCTGTTCGCGTTCATCGCTGTCCATAAAGGTATCGCTTTATCGTATGCGACGGGAGGGCATCAACATCAAATTCGGCCGGCGTCCACCTCGCCGGGCGAAGCGGCCCGGATTTCGATTGTCCGCAGGCCGCGCGGCGAGCGGATACGCATGCGGACGGGCTGATCCTCGCCCCGGTCGCTGTACCGCGCGCAGAGAGCGGCCGCCTGGCGAATATGTTCTTCCGACGCCGAATACGACAGCAGGCCGGTGGGTCCCGGCGCGTCCTCGGGATACAACAGCAGGTCGTACAGTTCCGCGCCCTCCTGTATCCGCATGTTCTCCTCTTCATTGCGTCCGACGATGAGTTTGATGGCGCGGTCCAGCCGGAAATGGCGCCCGAGTTTCAGCAGATTAAGTGATCGTTTGCCCTGGATGCCCTCGTGCAGGCAGAGGTCCCTGACTCGCGCGAGAAAGCGATCATCCAGCATCCGGCAGTCTTCGGGGGATTCCGCGGCGCCGTCCAAGCCGTAGCGCTCCGCGAGCGCCTCGCGCTCCGGGATCGAGCGGCTGTCCAGATTCAGCAGTCGCTCGCGCTGGATCCATTTGCGCTTCTCGGGAACGGTCTCGTCCAGTAGGGCGCCGCACAGGGGGCGCAGGACCCATCCCTCGCAATCGGCGATTTGATCGATGCGGCGCAACTCCCGGATGCTTTCCGCCAGGTTGCGGTGATTGAGCGCGTCGCCGGTGGCGAGGAAATGGTATCCATTAAGCATCGCGTATTCCCAGGCCGCGCGCAGCATGGCCGCGCGGCAGAGCGTGCAGACTTTCTGCTCCTCGGACAGGCCGTGGCTCCAGTCCATCAGCACGCGCGCCAACGTCGCGGTGAAATCGATGCGCTCGATGGGTATGCCGAAGATTTCATCGAGGGGGGGCGCGGCCGCCGTGTTGCTGAGCGGGTGATGGAACGTCAGTGCGCGTACGCGCAGGCCGTACTCGCGGAGCAGGTGCAGGGCCAGTTGGCTGTCCAAGCCGCCGGAATAAAGACACAGCACCTGGATTGACCCGACAGATGGAATGGCGTCCGTCAACATAGTGTGTACCAAGGACCAGACTATCAGGTTCTTCGGCCGCGCGCAAAGAAGTTCGTCGCGAATCGTGCAGACGGTGTGGTACGGTGCCGGAACGATCATGCGTCTGAACATCAAAGTGGTTCCCAAGTCTTCGCGCGCGGCCGTGGCGGGCTGGTTGGGCGATGAGCTCAAGGTCCGGGTCGTGGCGCCGCCCGAACGAGGGAAGGCGAACCGGGCGGTTATCGACCTGTTGGCGGATACGCTCGGCCTGCCGCCGGACCGGATCCGGATTGTTGCCGGGACGACGTCCGGGCGCAAGCTGGTGGAGATCGACGGATTATCGGAGCCGGACGTACGAGCCCGGTTGGCGAAAGACATGCGATGAGCGGAAAACTGTGCCCGAAGATCATCCTGGAAGGCACGCGCCTGACGGGGAAGACGGAGATCGCGTTTGCGCTGAACGAGCATCCGCGCATCGTGGGGCCGCGCGCGTACCGCTACCATTCCCCGGTGGTATCGGCCGAGTGGTGCGCGTTCACGAACTTCCCGTGGGGAAGGGGCCTGATCAATTTTCAGCCGGAGGAGGAGGCGCTGGCCCTGGAGACCTACGAAACGTGGGTGCGTCTGTTCGAGCAACTGCGCTACTACTCGTGGATTGTGGACCGCTTCCACATATCGACCCGGGTCTATCAGTGGATGACGAGAGGAAAGGACTATGATTTCCGCCGACTGGAAGAGCGGCTGGAGGCTATCGGGTTCCGGATCTTCTTTTGCGCGCGGACGTCGGAATCCTTCGAGCAGGCGCGGGCGGCGCGCCTGAAGGTGTCGGGCAAGCCGGACCAGTATGATGATCTGAGCCGGTTTATCGAGGAGCAGGAGGTAATGCGCCGGCTGCTTGATACCTCCATTCTGCCGGTGCACGAAGTGGACGTGTCGGACGGCGATACGCCCCGAATAGCGGGGCGGATTGCCGATATTCTGCGGGAAACCAGCGGCCTGTATGCTGATTACTGATTTGTCAGAAACAAATTGTACACAAAGCCTTAATTACAAATACATTACATCATAAAATGCTCACACTTCCAGAAGTGTGAGCATGTTGCGTCGTAACAAGCTATATTTTAGAATGATAAGACAGTTTTTGTTTTCGACCTATTGAAGTAATCGGGGACGGAGATGATGCGGCTCGGTTCGCGGGGACAGGGAAATTACGGAAGACGACTCCAGAGTCCATAGCCGTCCCGTGGACTGGTCATGTCGTCTGTCTGGTTAGCGGTTATCGGGCCCGAGTCGCTCTGTCTCTTCAGCCATCCGTGAATTTGTTGTAATCCATTCATTCTGAAAG
>CAYRPR010000289.1:0-3950 GCA_964425945.1 uncultured Verrucomicrobiota bacterium
TCTTCCGGCTGTGCATGGCATGATCGACGGCGCGCACCGGTGCGGCCGGTACAGGAACAGAAGGCGCGCCTGCAAACGCTGGAGGTGACCGGCTACTGTCCGTGCGGCGTTTGCTGTGATTGGAAGCGGAATTGGCGCGGACGCCCGGTGATCGCGTCCGGCCCCCGGAAAGGTCAACCCAAGCAAGTCGGCGTGACCGCCAGCGGCGCCCGCGCGCAATGGGGTACCATCGCCGCCGACACACGCCTTTTCTCGTTCGGAACGATCATGCACGTGCCCGGCTACGGCTACGGCATCGTCGAAGACCGGGGCTCCGCCATCAAGGGACACAGGATCGACCTGTATTTCCCGTCACATCATCGGGCTCTTAAGTGGGGCCGCGTGAACAAGCGTGTCAAGGTCTGGCTGCCGGAACGCCACTGATTCGAATCGGTGGCGCGCGCGCGCATTATAGCCCTTAGGGGCTTTAATCCCTTGACCTCGGACGGCACTTTGGCTAGCTTTGCACGTTTGTTACCAAGAAAAGGAAGTGACATGAAAACACCCCCGTTGCCGCCCTACGATCATCAGCCGAAGAAATACACCGGTCCCTCTTTCGACCAGGTAAGCGAATGGCGCAAACAGTACCTGACGCCCGCGCTGATCACGTACTATAAGAATCCGATCATGATCGTCGAGGGATCGATGCAGTACCTCTACGATGAGACGGGGCGACGCTATCTGGACGGTTTCGGCGGCATCGTCACTGTCAGCGTGGGGCACGGACACCCGCACGTGCTGAAGGCCGGCCGGGAACAATTGGAGACCCTCCAGCACACCACGACGATCTATCTGCATCCGGCGGTGGCCGAGTACGGCAAGATGCTCGCCGGAAAAATGCCGGGCGACTTGAGCGTCTGCTATTTCGTCAACTCCGGCTCGGAGGCCAATGATCTCGCCCTCCTGATGGCGCGTCTGCACACCGGCAACTACGACATCATCGCCCTCCGCAATGCGTACCACGGCGGATCGTCGTCCACCATGGCGCTTACGTCCCATCACACCTGGAAATACAATCTGCCTCACAACTTCGGCGTTCAACATGCGCTGATGCCGGACGGCTATCGCGGCGTGTGGCCTCACCGTGATCCAGAGGCCGGGAAGAAGTACGCCGCGGATGTCCAGAATCTGATCCAGTTCGGAACCCCGGGCCGCGTCGCGGCGTTCATCGCCGAATCCATACAGGGCGTCGGTGGCACGGTCGTGTTCCCGGACGGATATCTTAAGGAAACGTACCAGTATGTGCGTGAGGCGGGCGGCGTCTGCATCGCCGACGAGGTACAGGCGGGTTTCGGTCGTACCGGCAGTCATTTCTGGGGCTTTGAGACGCAGGGCGTCATTCCGGACATCGTGACGATGGCCAAGGGTATCGGCAACGGCGCGCCGCTGGCGGCCGTCGTGACCACGCCGGCGATCGCCAAGTCGCTGGCCAGCCGCATTCATTTCAACACCTACGGCGGCAACCCCGTATCCTGCGCCATGGGCAAGGCCGTGCTGGAGGTCATCGAGAAAGAGAAGATACAACAGCACGCGCAGAAAGAGGGTGGCTACTTCATCGACGGGTTGAAGAAGCTGATGGACAAGCACAGCATCATCGGCGAAGTGCGCGGCAAGGGCCTGATGATCGGCGCGGAATTGGTTCGCGACCGCAAGACCAAGGAGCCGGCCAACACCGAATGCGCCCAGGTATTCGAGCGCGCCAAGGATCTCGGCTTGCTGATCGGCAAGGGCGGCCTCTTCGGCAACGTCCTGCGCATCAAGCCGCCCATGTGCATCACCCGGGCCGATATCGATTTCGCGCTCGAAGTGATCGATATCGCGTTGGCGGAATTATAGGTTTCAGTGTTCAGGTGTCAGGACATTCCTGAAACCTGACCCGAAACCTGAAACCTGGATAAGGAGCTCAAAATGATCATCGGCATACCGAAAGAAGTGAAGGTCAAAGAGAACCGCGTATCCTGCACGCCGGGCGGCACCCGCATGCTGGTCCAGGCGGGCCACGAAGTGCTCGTGCAGAAAGACGCCGGCGTTGGCGCGGGCTTCACCGATGACCAGTACGTCAAGGCCGGGGCCAGGATCGTCCCGACCGCCGACGACGCCTGGGGCGCGGAGATGGTCATCAAGGTCAAGGAACCGATCAAGCAGGAATACGGATTCCTGCGCGAAGACTTGATTCTCTTTACGTACCTGCACCTGGCGGCGGACAAGCCGCTGACCGAAGAACTCGCCAGGAAGAAGGTCAACAGCATCGCCTATGAAACCGTGCAGGTCGGTCGTCGCCTGCCCTTGCTGGAGCCGATGAGCGAAATCGCGGGGCGCATGTCCTCCATTGTCGGCGCGCATTTCTTGAGCAAGGCGCAGGGCGGCAAGGGAGTACTCCTCGGCGGTGTGCCGGGCGTGTCGCCGGGCAAGGCGCTGGTGCTGGGCGGCGGAACCGCCGGAATCAACGCGGGCCGGGTCGCCGCGGGTATCGGCGCCGAGGTGACCATTCTCGAGGTGGACCTCGAGAAGATGCGTTTCCTTGACATCACCATGCACGATCAGGCGCACACGCTGTATTCCAACGAGCAGAACCTGCTGGAAGCTCTTCCGTTCGTCGATCTGCTGATCGGCGCCGTGTTGCTGCCGGGCGCGAAGGCGCCCAAGCTGATCACGCGAAAGATGCTTGAGGTCATGAAACCCGGGACGGTGTTCGTGGATATCGCGATCGACCAGGGCGGATGCGCCGAAACATCCCGCGCCACCACGCATGAGGATCCGATCTATTTTGAGGAGGACATCCTCCATTACTGTGTCGCGAACATGCCGGGCGCCTATGCCCGCACCTCGACGCAGGCGCTGACCAATGCGACCAGCCAGTATGCGACGAAGATCGCGAATTTGGGGCTGCAGGAAGCCCTGCGCCAGATGCCTGAGCTGGTCCCGGGCCTGAACTCGTACCGCGGCCACATCACGTACAAGGCCGTCGCCGACGCGCATGGCGTGCCGTACAAGGCCTACAGCGATATCTGATACCCGCGCACGATCTGATGGAGGCGCGCCTCCTGGCGTTCCATATCCGCCACCAGGGCGAACTGGGCGCGGCACCGGTCCAGATTGTGTTCCGGTCGATGGATCTTGAAGTACGCGTCGCCCTGGAGGTAATCGGTCAGGAAGCGTATCCCGGTTTCCAGCGTGATCAGCTTCCCCGATGCCACCATCAGGTCCCGCTCCGGCGCGGACAGGAAATTGCGCGCCGCGGACAAGTAACCGTCCGTCAACGCCTCAAAGAGCGCGAGGTCCACCGTCAAGCGCCGGAGGTCCCGCTCATCCTCCGCCGCGCGGCAGGTGGCCGTGCGGACCAGATCCCCGAAATCATGGAGCGGCAATCCCGGCATGACCGTATCGAGATCGATTACGCATCGCGCTTGGCCGGTTTCCATATCCATCAGTACGTTGTTAAGCTTCGTATCGTTATGGGTCACGCGCTCCGGGAACCCGGCGTCGAACAGAACGGACGTGAAGGCGCTTCGCTCCACTGCAAACTCGATCTCGGTTTGCGCGGTCGCGGCGCGATTGCGCGTATCCGCTCCGACAGCCTGCTCAAGCGTATGCAGACGTTTGGGCGTGTGATGGAAGTCCGGAATGACTTCATGCAGACGGGGCGGGGGCAGGTCGATCAGCATCCACTGGAATTCGGCGAACGCCCTCGCGGCCTCGCGCACGACGTCCGGCGACTCCGGGACATCGTACGAGCGCGTGTTCTCGATGAAGGGAAAACAGCGCCAGGCCGATTGATCCGCGTCGAGATGCCACGTCTGCCCATCGCGAGCCGGAACCAGAAATAACGGTCCGCGAAGATGTCCAATCACCCGCGAAACATTGTCCATCAGCGCTTCTATGTCCGGGAAAACCCTGCGATTCAGTCGCTG
>CAYRPR010000290.1:0-3937 GCA_964425945.1 uncultured Verrucomicrobiota bacterium
TCCGACTGCCACGCCGGACAAGATCCACGTCACCAATCCCCTGCCGAAGACCCGATCCGGCAAGATCATGCGACGCGTCCTGCGCAAGATAGCCGACGGACACATCGAGGAGGTCGGCGATACGTCCACCCTGGCGGATCCGTCCGTGGTGGAGTCGTTGATCAAGGGACGGGAATAACGAAAGCGTCCGGGTACAGCGTCATATCGTCGGATCGGCTCGATCCGTACTGGAATCTGGCCATCGAGGAAGTTCTGCTGGATCGCGCGGCGGACAGCCCTCCGTCATTGTTTCTGTGGCGAAGTCGTTCCGCCGTCATCATCGGAAAGAATCAGAACCCGTGGCGCGAATGCAATCTGACCTGGATGCGCGAGCGCAATATCCGGTTGGCGCGCCGGTTATCGGGCGGCGGCGCGGTCTATCACGACGAGGGGAATCTCAATTACGCGTTCTTCATGCCGCGCGAGCGGTATCGCGACGCCGCTATCTATGACGCCATTCTGCGCGCGCTGTCCTTGCTGAACATCCGGGCGGCCCGCATGAACCGGAACAGTCTGGCCGTGGACGGGCTCAAGATTTCCGGCAACGCGTTCTGCTTCCGGCGAAACGCGGCGATGCACCACGGCACGCTGCTGGTGTCGGCGGATCTGGATCACTTGAAGCAGGCCCTGTCGCCGTGGCGCGGCGTCATACACACCAAGGCCGTCGCCTCCATCCGATCGCCGGTGACCAATTTGTGCGCGCTGGATCCCCGGATTACGCTGACGCGCGTACAGACCGCGCTGGTGACGGTCTGCGGGGGATGGGATGAGCATCGGGCGGGAATGCTTCCGGACGCGCGGGAGGTGGATCGCGTCGTAGCGCGGTATCGATCGGATGAATGGCTCTATGGGCAGACGCCGGCGTTCGATGTCGAGTGGGACGATGCGCGGTTCACGGTGGAGAAGGGGCGGGTGGTCGCGGTCGGCGTGCGGGATCCGGCGCGTGAAGCGACACTGACGCGGGCGTGGATGGGTAAGCGGTTCGATATCCAGGCTGTATCTCTCAAGCCAGAAACCAGATCAACAACAGGTACTTGACGGTCAATCCGGCCAGACTCATGGTCAGGACCCAGCGCAGGGGATAACGGATCATGCCGGCCACCAGGATGATGATCGGCGAAGAGAGCGGGAGCAGATTGAAGAGGAAAAGGGTCAGGCCGCCGTATCGGTCAATATGGATGGAGGCTTTGCTGTATTTGCGATCCCCGATAATCCTGTGGATCACCGTATTGCTGGCGGCATATCCGATCGCATAATCGACAAGCTGCGCCGTTATGGCCGTGCCGATCGCGATGCCGGCAAGTTCGGTCCAGGCAAAGTCTTCGGCGACCATGCGCGCAAACACGATTTCGACCGGTGAAACGATGAAGAAAAGATAGCCCGCGAAATGGACCAGTGAAAAAGCCCACAGCGTGGCCTCGTCGTCCATCAGGAACGCCTTGCGGAAGAACAGGGAGAGAATCAGCGTGCCCACGGCGAATCCGGCCACAATGCCCCAGAACCGGGTGTGCCGTCGGATGAATCTGTCATAACCCATCATGTTGCGCGAACCCTAGCGGACGCGTGGCCGGATGGTCAAGAGGCGCGGGTCGCTTTCCTCACTTGACCTGTTCCCGGCGGTTATTCACCATGCACGCGGTATGACGGTAAAGGAAGACGCATGTCTAAACACGTTCTTTCAGTGGATCTTGAAGAGTGGTTCTGTGTCAGCAATTACGAGAAGGCCGTCCCGCGAGAGGTCTGGGACCGGCAGGAAAGCCGCGTGGAGCGACAGACGCGCATCCTTCTGGATTTGTTTGAGCGGCGCAATACGCATGCCACGTTCTTCATCCTGGGCTGGGTGGCGGAGCGCCATCCGGACTTGATTCGCGAGGTGGCGGATCGCGGGCATGAACTGGCTTCGCACGGATATGCCCATGAGCTGGTCTACCGACAAACTCCGGATGAATTTCGCGCGGATATCGAGCAGGGCACTCGGGTCGTACGGGAGATTACGGGGCAGACGTGCCGGGGCTATCGCGCGCCGTCTTTCTCGCTGCGCCGACGGGATACATGGGCTTGGGAAGCATTGGCCGGAGCGGGGATCGAATACGATTCCTCCGTGTGTCCGGTCGTCCATGATCGATACGGCGAACCGGATGCGCCGCGTGGGCGGTATGCGGTCCGATCGGGGGACGCGGCCATCCGCGAATTTCCCCTTTCGACGATCCGGATTGCGGGACGCAATCTGCCCGTGGCCGGAGGCGGATACCTGCGCCTGTATCCGTTATGGCTGACGCGCGCGGCCATCGACCGACTTGAACGGGAGGGGATATCCGCGATCATCTACATTCATCCCTGGGAAATCGATCCCGACCAGCCCGTACCGCCGGCGCACTGGTTACGTGTCTGGCGGCACCGCGTGGGCATGGCCACGTTGACGAATAAACTGGATCGCCTGCTGGATCGCTACGGTTTCGTGCCTTTTCGGGACATTCTGTGATTGCTGCTGACGCTTTTCATACTATCGGGAGCGGTGCTGGGGTACACACTGTGCCTGTATCCGGCCATGGCCTGGTGGTTGGCGCGCACAAAAGGGAAACCGCCCCGGGTATCGGCCGATGATGACACGCTCCCGCGGATCAGCGTCATCATCCCCGTGTACAACGAAGAACGCATTCTATCGCGCAAGGTCGAAAACTGTCTGGAGAGCGATTATCCGGCGGATCGCGTTGAGTTCGTGTTCGCGCTGGATGGATGTACGGATGGGAGTGAGTCGGCATTGTCCGTGTTCAAGGACAGCCGGATACAGGTCCGTGTCTTCCGGGAGAACCGCGGCAAGGTGGCCGTGCTCAATGATGTGATTCCCGCCTTGGGCGGGGATATCGTCGTCCTGTCCGATGCGAGCGGGATGGTCAATCCGGGCGGTCTGCGCGCGCTGATCCGGCCGTTCGCGGATCCGGATGTCGGCGGCGTGGCCGGCGTGTACCGTGTGCATCGCGACGATCGCTCGGAGCTCGACTCGGCCGAGCATTCCTACCATGGATTTGAAATGAAACTCCGGTCGTGGGAGGGTTTGATCCGCACCACGTTGAGCGGGACCGGCTCGCTGTTTGCGTTCCGCAAGTTCGATTACGAACCGTTTCCGGAAGGGCTGTTCAACGAGGATTATTATCTGCCGGCCCGTCTGGCGATTCGCGGCAAGCGGGTGGTCTACACGCCCGAGGCGCAGTTATCGGATCATGTGTCCACGCAATTGCCCGTAGTCTTCCGGCGCCGGGTGCGGATCGCTTATGGGAACTGGCAGCAGATACGATATCTGCCCGAACTGCTTAATCCCTCACGGGGATATCTGTTCTGGGTGTTTGTGTCGCATAAGCTCCTGCGCATGCTGATGCCGTTCGTGATGATTCTGTTTGTACTATCCGGCGCCGCGCTGGGGCCGATCATCTTCCGCGTGGTTGTGGCGGCGGCTGTGGCCCTGGCTGTAGCGGGTGGATTGGGGCTGTTATTGGATCGATACTTCAGGAACTTCAATCCGCTGAGTGTGATCGCGCTCATCATGCTCAATTTTCTTGCGGTATTCGTGGGAACGGGTAAATTCCTCGCGGGCCGGAAAACAAAGTGGTGACATCACGAGGATATCGGAACATGCAAGAGCCTCAAAAGGCGGAAGTTAAGACATATTTCGAGCGGGTGGTCGGCGATTTCGATTCGATCTACTCAGGGAAGAAAAGCGGATTCGCCAAGTGGCTGGACCGGATTTTCCGCAAGGACATGTATGAGCGCATGCGGATTACGCTCGAGGAATGTTCGGCGCCTGAACTGAAGTCGGTGCTTGATATCGGGACCGGGTCGGGCCGTTTCTGTCTTCCGCTGGCGCCCGGCAAGGACGAGTGGAGCTTCCGGCTGCCGCAGT
>CAYRPR010000291.1:0-3913 GCA_964425945.1 uncultured Verrucomicrobiota bacterium
TTCGACTGCGATCCTCGTAAGTGGCTATCTTATCGAGTTTTTCGACAAGTTCCTTCGGAACAGCAATCGATGTCTGGACCATTCCGGCCGCTCTGCTGTGGTTCCTCTTTGTCATACCAGATTACCTATACACCACCCCTTATTATTTTTCAATAATAGTTATTGACGCCGTATCACGGCATGATATAGTACAACCATTATGGGTACTGAATTTCACATCACGACTATTTCGCTTCCGGTCGATTTGCACCGTGAATTGAAGGAAATCGCATCTCGGGAAGGCCGATCGCTCTCCTCCCAAGTCGCCATTTTTTTGGCCGACGCCGTATCACGGCAGGATACGGACACTTGCCGAGTGATCCGGAAAGACCGCAAGGGGGCCGCATGATACACGCGCCTACCGCTGATCAGATCGAGCGGGTTCCAGGCCTCAAGCAGGCATTGCTGGCCATATCCTATTTCCGACACCGCCACACCGTCCGGCCGCGGTTCAAGACGGGGCGGCGCCGAGGTCAGATGATGCGCGTGGAATACGCGCGATACGTCGAGCTGGCGCGACTCCATATGCGTGCGGCGCGTGCGCGCGGATTTCGAGGATCGATCATTGATGCCCTGGGGAGGGCGGCGTGATGTACGAACTCGGCACACGGTATCGGTTGCCGCACGAATGGGATCGGCCGTCCTTGGGCTGGCGCGTGGCGCGTTTGATCGGCTACGCGGCGGGATGGGCGATCGCGGCCGCGGTGATGGCGATGGTGATCTTCAGTTTTCTTGCGGAGGACATTCCATGAGGGGGTTCATTGTCTTTGCGCTTCTGTGGGCCGGCGTGATGTGGGCGTCGCGGTCATGGCTGGCTGGAAGTAGCGTGTTGTGGGTTTTCATCGGCGCCTGGGTCGCGGTGACCCTGATCGCCGCGCTCGGCATGACGCAGGCATTGATTTGTGGTCGAAACCAATCGGGAGGGTCGCATGAAAAAGGGAAAAGATAGGTCGCCGAAGTCGGATCCGGTGTTGGAGAAGTTCCTGCCGAAGCTCTGTGACCAGGTGTGCGCGCAGTTACGCGATCTGATCGAGGCGGAGATAGAGGAAGTGTATGAAACCTATCGGCACGGTCTGGCCGAAATGTTTACGGCGGATCCCGAGGCGAAATTGGGCAGTTATAGTCTCCGTCTCGGTTTCAGCGTTGTTCTGAAACCGGGCCCGGACGCCGATATGCTGGTCGGGTCAACGCTGGGCTACGGGGTGCGGCGCAAGGTCGAGCACGCGCAGGCGCGTTTGGGCCTGCACGAACAGCTTCCCGGCATGGAGGATTGATCCCGGATTACGTGGAGGGTCGCAAAGGTATGAGCGTGGCTGTAGAGCGTGGCTATCTGGACAGCAAGGCCGCGGCGAAGTATCTCGGGATTTCTGTATTCACGCTACGCGATTGGCGCCGGCGGAAGCTGGTGAGCTTCTACAAGCCGGGCGGAAACTGTCTCTATACGATGTCCGATCTCGACGCGGCCATGGCCGCGCACCGCATCCAGGCCAGGGCCGAGGTCGAGATAGCCGATTGGGAGAGGAAGGTGGCAAAAGCATGACTACGCCGCTCCGCAAGCCCGTTCGCCGGCGCACCGAATTTCCGTTCGACCATCGCGGCCGACGGCTGATCTGTACGCTCGAACCGGGCGACATCATCAGCATCCGGGAGGAGCGTTGCCGTCTCTCTGTCGAGGAGTCGATTTCCGCCGTCTACTCGTGGATGGTCGGCCGTCACGTCGAGCGCGCGCGGCGCGAGAAGCGCAAGGTCAATAAACGCAAAGCAGGAGGGTGATATGAGTGAGCAGTTGCCTATCGGGAAGGTCTTCCCGAGCGAGCATAATCCGCGGACGATACGCGAGAACGATCCCGGGATCGATGAATTGGCGGAGTCGTTCAAGGTTCACGGACAACTTCAAGCCGGCTTGGTGCGGCCGCATCCGGAACGAGAGGATGCCTACGAATTGATCGCTGGCCATCGCCGGCACGCCGCGGCGGTGAAAGCGGGCCTCGAGACGTTCAAGGTTGAGATTATCCATGTGGATGATCATGTCGCGCTGGAAATGATCGTGACGGAGAACATCCAGCGCGAGGATCTCGCCCCGCTCGAGGAGGCCCGCGCGATCCGGTCCCTGGTCAGAGATGGAAAGACGATCGAGGAGGTGGCCCTCGTCCTGGGCAAGACGGCAAACTGGATTGCGCGCCGCATGAAACTGCTGGATCTGGATCCGGACCTGCAAGCGGCCGCGGAGGATCCGACGAACGTCATCAGCCTGTGGACGGTGGGCATGCTGGAGGACGTAGCGAGTCTGCCTTTGGAAACTCAAGCCAGGCTGACGGGACATCAAACCTGGGATTTCCCCTCTACCGCGGCCGCGCTGGAAAAATGGATCAAGGACGAACAGCGCAATCTGTCCAGCGCGCCGTGGGCGCTCGATGACGAAATGTTACTGCCGGCGGCCGGCGCGTGCGTCACGTGCTTAAAGCGCGCCGGCGCTCAGCCGGAACTGTTCTGCGATGCCGTCAATGGCGATCGCTGTCTGGACATGACCTGCTGGCGTGAGAAGGTGCGGGCGCACCAGGTCCGAGCGGCGTCGGAACTGCGCGCCGAACATCCGGACGCAATGATCGTCAAGGGCTCCTACACCGGCCGTCCCGACGAGATCCCCGGATTCGATGACGCGCTCGAATACTGGGACTACTCGCGCGTGAAAAAGACGACCCCGGGCGCGGTCCCCGCGCTCGTGGTATCGGGCAAGGGCGCGGGTCAGAAAATATGGATCAAGCCGAACAAGTCGCTCGCGAAGCCTGCGGAAAAGAAAGCGGCGGCCGAAACAAAGAGCGATCCGCGGGCTGTGCTGAAGGCGAAGGAGGATGCGCTGAAGAAGCGGCGGGCCATGCTCGCTGTCCAGACGTTTCTCGACAAGCTGGCCAAGGTGAAATGGGCTGACCTGACGCCGGCGCCGACGGACGGCGACCTTATCAGCCTGGCCGCGCATGTCGGCGCCCGCAACGCATGTTGGGGCGGACTTACTAAGGCGATTAAGAAGATTCGCGCCAAACCCGACATCGCGGTGGATCGGGAAACGCTTTGGTCGGAGATCCGAAAGACGATTGTCTCGAACGCGACGCCGCGCGACGGCGCCCACGCCGTCGTGGTGATGAAGGAGATCATTCACCTTGCGATGTTTCTACCGCTCTACGAACTCGTGAAGGATGCCGAAGCCCACTCGGCTTCGACAATCGCGGAGCCAAAGACACTGATCGCGCTTCGCGCTGAACTGAAATCAGCCAAGGCTAAACCGAAAAAGCCGGCGCAAAAGGATGAAGCGGCATGAAACTGGCGTTCGGGAGACGTACCAGGCATTTGATCGAAGGACGGATGGACGTGATTCGCGTCAGCATGCCCAGCAATGTGCCGAATCGTAATCGGCTTATCCTACGCTCCGGCGGTCTCCTGGACGCGTTCAACGTGCAACCTCACAGGGGCGGCCGGCCGGTGGCCGTCGTGAAAATAGTCAGCGTGTCTTGCGCGCCGGCATGGCAACTGGTCGAGAATCGAGACTACGCCGGGCGTGAGATGGCGCGTGAGGGAGGTATCTGGCCGGACCTGGAAGCCTTTATCGATCACGTGTTTCGTCTGAATTCGCCGCACCGGATTGAGTTCGAGCTGGTTGGCCGCTACACGGCCGATCGCACGGTGAGCCCCATAAACCACGGCGAGACAGACTCGCAAAAGGAGCGGGTGTCATGACGCTGGCGGAAGTGACGGATGGCTTGGAACTGTTCGACATCACGCGCCGGCGTCACGGTGGGAATCCCGAGAGCGAAGCGGCAAACGTGCGCAATGCGAGGTACCGAACCCGCCAGCAGATCGAGGTCATGGATGCGATTCG
>CAYRPR010000292.1:0-3913 GCA_964425945.1 uncultured Verrucomicrobiota bacterium
GCATTGTCGGGATCATTTCCTCGCTCGACACGGTGTCCCGCGTGCTGGATCGGCGTCCGCCTTGCGACCTGATCGAGTTCCGCCTGGACCGGATCGGCGTGGAATCGGATGCGTGGCTTTCGCAGGCATTGAAGATCGAGGCCGCCGGCTGGCCGGTCATCGCCACGCTTCGCATACCGGAAGAAGGCGGAAACTGGAAGGGCGCCGACGCGGAACGCCTGCCCCGCTTCAGGATGGCCCTGGACCATCTTGCTTCCATCGACACGGAATTGCGCAGTCCGTTGTTTCCCGAACTGGCGGCTTATGCGAAGGAACACAACAAGGCCGTGATTGTCTCCCACCACGATTACGATAAGACCCCATCGCTCGACGAAATGAATTCGGTCATCGAACGCGGCGCGATCAATGAGCATGTTGTCGTCAAGATCGCGGTCCGCGTGAACACGGCCGCCGACATCGAAACGCTCCGCGCGTTGCTGGCATTGAATCACCCCGCGCCGCTATGCCTGATCGGCATGGGCGATCTCGGTACGCCGACGCGCATCGAATTCCCCAGACTCGGATCGTGCCTGACCTACGGCCATCTGGACACCTCCACCGCTCCCGGCCAGTTATCCTGCGAGGATCTCGCCCGCAACCTGAAACCATGAACCATCAACCATTAACCATTCTTCCCCATGCCGATCCATAACGCCGATATCGCCGCGGTATTCGAGGAGATCGCCGACCTGTTGGAGATCAAGGGCGACAATCCGTTCCGCATCCGCGCCTACAGGAACGCCGCGCGCATGGTCACGGATCTGACCCAGGAACTCAGATCACTCGTGGACGAAGGCGCGGACCTGACGGAACTGCCGGGCATCGGCAAGGACCTGTCCGAAAAGATCGTCGAGATCCTGAAAACCGGCACCGCCCGGCAACTGGAAGATCTGCGCAAGGAGATCCCGCCCGGCATCACGGATTTGTTGAAGATTCCGGGCCTGGGTCCCAAGCGCGTGAAGATCCTGTACAACGACCTGAAGATCACCTCGATCGACGAGCTCAAGAAAGCCGCGCAGGGCGGGCGCATCCGCACCCTGCCGGGGTTCGGGGAAAAGACCGAGAAGCATATCCTCGAATCCATTGCCGCGAAGGCCGACACGACGCGCCGGTTTCTCCGCGCGCAGGTCACTCCGTATGCGGAATCGCTGGTCGATTATCTCGGCAAGATTGACGGCGTGAAACAGATCACGATCGCGGGCAGTTACCGTCGCGCGCAGGATACGGTCGGCGATCTCGATATCCTCGCCGTAGCCACGTCCAAGAGTCCCATCATGGACCGGTTTGTCGCGTATGATGAAGTCATCGAAGTGCTCGCGCATGGAAAGACCAAGTCGGCGGTGGTGTTGCGCGCGGGCATCCAGGTGGACCTGCGCGTCGTCCCGGCCAAGAGTTACGGAGCGGCCCTGCACTACTTCACCGGCAGCAAGGCGCACAACATCGCCGCGCGCAAGCTCGGCCAGCAAAAGAAGCTGAAGGTGAACGAATACGGGGTGTTTCGCGGCGAAAAATATCTCGCGGGGAAAACCGAGAAGGAAGTCTATGCCGCGCTGGACCTGCCGTATATCGAGCCCGAATTGCGCGAAGACCGCGGCGAATTCGACGCCGCGCGCAAGGGCCATCTGCCGAATCTGATCGAACGGAAGGATATCCGCGGCAACCTGCACGGGCACAGCACCTGGTCGGACGGCAAAAACACGATCGAGGAAGTGGCGAAGGCCGCCGCGGAACGCGGCTATGAGTACGTCGCGATCACCGATCACTCCAAGGCCCTGACCGTCGCGCGCGGACTGGACGAGAAGCGGCTTCGCAAACAGATCGAGGAAATCGATAAGTTGAACGGCAAACTCAAGGGCATCACACTTCTCAAGGGCATCGAAGTGGACATTCTCGAGGATGGACGCCTGGATCTGTCGGATTCGGTATTGAAGGAGCTGGACCTGGTCGCCGGCTCGGTACACAGCCGGTTCACTCTCCCAATGGGCAAACAGACCGACCGCATCCTGCGCGCGATGGATAATCCGTATTTCACCCTGCTGGGTCACCCGACCGGACGCCTGCTATTGAGCCGCGATCCGTATGCCGTCGATGTGGCGAAGATCATACAACACGCGAAACAGCGCGGGTGTTTTCTGGAACTGAATGCGAATCCCCAGCGCATGGATCTGAACGATGTCTACTGCCAGTTGGCGCGGGAACAGGGCGTGTTGATCTGCATCAACACGGATGCGCACAGCCTGCTCGACATGGAAAATATGCGGTACGGCATCGGCCAGGCCCGCCGCGGCTGGCTGGAGAAGAAGGACGTGCTCAACACGCGCAATCTGAAGGATCTGCGCAAACTCCTCGCCACCGTTCGGCGATAACACCGCCAGCTTGACAGATTGACGGCTTGATGGTACAGATATCTGTATGAAGACGACGCTCTATCTGGACGACCGGCTGATGCGACAGGTGAAGAAACGCGCGGCGGAAACGGGCCGCACGATGTCCTCCATGATTGAGGCGGCCCTGCGCGATCTCATGCGACGCGAGGCGAAGCCGGAGAAACCGTATCGGCTGGAAATGAAGTGCGTGAAGGGGACCAAGGTTCCGGACATTGATATTGCCGACCGCGACCAGCTCTACGACCGGATGGAAGGCCGCCGATGATCGCGGTGGATACGAACGTCCTCGTGTACGCACATCGTATCGAAAGTCCCCAACATAAGATATGCCAACGCGCGTTGAAAAATCTGGCTGATGGAAGATCGCCTTGGGCCATCCCTGTTTTCTGTCTGGGTGAATTCCTTCGGGTAACGACTCACCCCTCCGTCTTATCGCCGCCTTCCCCTCTGGACAGAGCCCTGTTCGACCTCAACGCCATACTCCGCTCGCCCTCCGTCCGCGTGCTCTATCCGGTTGAAGGCTATCTGGAGCGCTTCATGGATCTGTGCCGGACGGGCGATGCGCGGGGCAACCTCGTATTCGATGCACAGATCGCGGCCGTTTGCCTGGAACATGGCGTGTCGGAACTGTTAACCTACGACCGGGATTTTGACCGTTTCCGCAAGCTCAAGACCCGCTCGCCCGAGACATTACCGTGACGACGGTTCGCTTCAGCAAACCGTGCCCTTGGCGTAGTTGAAACTGCGCCGGGGCGGCGACTTGATCGGCGGGCGATCGGTGTTGAGATAGTCGCGCAGGTGCTCGGAATAATGGATCCATACCGGCGCGTCCGGATTGAACTCCCGTTCCAATTCCTTGATCGCGTACTCGCGATTGCGCCGTTCCAGTTTCCGGATCGGCTCCATGTTCACCGTTTCCTCCAGTTCGAGGCGGTGCTTCACGATATCCCACGCTTTCTCGCCGGCTTCCGTACGGATCAACAGCGTGCTGTAGCCGGGCGAGGTACCGACATTGCCGACGGCGATATCGGACAAACGCGCGCTGAAATCGGCGCACTCGTCGCATCCGCGCAGGGACACGTCATGGAATTCCTTCACGGGCTGGGTCAGCAGTTCGTTCCCGTCCTTGTCGAGGACGAACAGTTTGCCCTTGGAGATGTCGATCTTGTGGACGTTCTTGATCTTCACGCCCTGCTTCGCGAGCTTGACGATCAGCTTGCGGCTGTCGAACGAACGGCTGCACAAGAGGCCGATGCTGTACTTCACGGCCTGCATGACCGTGCGACGCTTGTTCCAGCCGTATTTCTTCAACGCGTGCGAGCCCGTGATCTGGCACGGCGTGCCGACCATGGCCAGCCGCTCGTCCGGGCCGACATCCGGCATGTTGCTGAACTGCCCCAGCGGAACAGCCTGGTCATAGATGCTTCCCGCCCCCTCGCGGATTTCCTCGATCGTGCGCGCAATCTTCGCCACACCCTGGAACGCAT
>CAYRPR010000293.1:0-3910 GCA_964425945.1 uncultured Verrucomicrobiota bacterium
GATTCCTGCAACGCTATATGAACCAGATACTCGGCCCGGTACTGATTCTCGTGGGCATGCTGCTACTCGGACTGTTCACGCCGACCCGTTCGATTCATCTGGCCGGTGAAGGCATTCAACGACGCGCGGCGAGTGGCGGAGCGCGCTGGGCCTTTGTCCTGGGCCTCCTGTTCGCCCTGTCGTTTTGTCCTGTCTCGGCCGGACTCTTCTTCGGCGGCTTGATCCCGCTGGCGGTCGTGAATCAGTCGCCCATCCTTCTGCCCGTCACGTACGGCATGGGGACCGCGCTGCCCGTACTGCTCTTCGCCTTCCTTATCGCCTTCGCCTCCCAGAAGGTCGGCAAAGCCTTTGACCGGCTGACGCATATCGAGCATGGCGTGCGCCTCGTCACCGGTATAATCTTTATCCTGGCCGGCCTCTATTACAGCCTGGTGTATGTGTACGAGATCCCCCTGCCTCGGTAATCCCACCCGCGCCCGACGAGGCGGATTCCCGCGCGTTCCCGCTTGACAGCCCCTTCTGATATTACTATATTTCGCCATATAACGAAATGATAGCCGGGCTTCCAATAAAAGCGGTGATGCGCGCGACCAAGGCGTTGGCGGACAGCCAGCGGGTCCGCATCCTGATGCTGTTGGAGGGCGGCGAACTGTGCGTATGCCAGATCGTCGAGGTCCTCGGCCTGGCGCCCTCCACCGTCTCCAAACATCTTTCCATTCTCGAAGACGCCGACTTGATCGCCGGGCGCAAGGACGGGCGATGGGCGTATTACCGCCAAGGCTCATTCGCCGCGCCGGTCCGAAAGTGGATCGGTCAATCGCTTGAGAACGATCCGGAGATTGAACAGGACCGGAAGAAACTGAAGCGGGTCACGGCCTGTGATCCGGTGGTGTTGCGTGAGCGGCAGAGGAAGGGATCACGCGCATAGACGATTGGCTTCGACCCACTTTGTCGCGAGCTTTGTCGTAAGCTTCGGCGACAAAGTTAACGACAAAGATCAGGAGAGAAGAATGGAATCCAACGACCGGAAAATGACCAGCGTGTTTGAGCGGTACCTGACCGTGTGGGTGGGACTCTGCATTGTCGGGGGTATCATCCTCGGCCGATTCGCGCCGGGTTTGGCCCGGACGCTGGACGGCATGGCGATCACGGTTAGCGACGCGCCGGTCGTCTCCATCCCCATCGCCATCTGTCTCTTCTTCATGATGTACCCGATCATGGTGAAGATTGATTTCGCGTCCGTCATCAAGGCGGGCAAGAGCGGCAAGCCGGTCTTTCTGACCCTGTTCGTCAACTGGGCGATCAAACCCTTCACCATGTACGCGATCTCCGTTTTCTTCCTGGGTTTTCTTCTGAAGGGATTCATCGGGGCTGATGCGACCGATCTGGTCAAATTGCCGTTCGGCCTGGACCTGCCGCTCGGTGCCGAGCACGGCGCGGGCGTCGTGGTCCTGCACGAAGGTGTCAAGATGCTCGAAATCCCGCTCTGGCGCAGTTATCTGGCCGGGTGCATCCTGCTGGGCATCGCGCCCTGCACGGCCATGGTGCTGGTCTGGGGTTATCTTTCCCGCGGCAACGCCGGCCTGACGCTCGTGATGGTGGCGATCAA
This sequence comes from uncultured Verrucomicrobiota bacterium, assembly GCA_964425945.1. Lineage (GTDB taxonomy): Bacteria > Verrucomicrobiota > Kiritimatiellia > SLAD01 > SLAD01 > CAYRPR01. The sequence continues at coordinate 1,610 of CAYRPR010000293.1, forward strand.
CTCGCTGACCATGCTGGTGCTGTACGGCGTGCTGGGCGGGTTTCTGCTCGGCGTCGGCCAGTTACCCGTACCGTGGGAAGCGCTTCTGCTCTCCATCGGCATCTATGTCGCCCTGCCCCTTGTCGCCGGCTATTTCTCCCGCGTATGGATTATTCGGGCCAAGGGCGTGGAATGGTTCACCGAGAAGTTCCTGCATGTGCTGACGCCCATCACAATCATCGCCCTGCTGACCACGCTGGTCCTGCTGTTCAGTTTCAAGGGCGATGTCATCCTGGCCAATCCCCTGACGATCCTGTGGATCGCCACCCCGCTGTTCATCCAGACCATGCTCGTCTTCTGGATCGCGTACGGGGCGGCGAAGGCCATCAAGCTGCGCTACAAAGACGCCGCGCCGGCCGCGATGATTGGGGCCTCGAACCATTTCGAGGTGGCCATCGCCACGGCCGTGATGCTCTTCGGCCTGTCATCCGGCGCGGCCCTGGCCACGGTGGTCGGCGTGTTGATCGAGGTGCCGGTCATGTTGTGGCTCGTGAAGATCTGCCTGCGTACGTCACACTGGTTCGTGGCAGAAAGGGAGATTTCGTCGCCGCCGCGCGAGGAGTTGGAACCGGCCTGACGGCCGCTTTGCTCTACAAACAAACGGGGGCGTGTTGCCACGCCCCCGTTTTCAACTATTTACCCGTCCGGGTCAGGGTATGATGACATTGCTGGCTATGCCGTCGAAGGCCGTCGCGGACAGCGCGAAGCTGGCCAAGTCCACGAAGTACAGGATGTTGATCGCACTGCCGTTGGCCGACGTGCTGTCGAGGAACACATCCACCCCGCCGTTACCCAGCGCCTCCGAATGCCGGACCAGCATGATCGAGTTGCCCGGGCCCACCAGCGTGTTCAGCGTGGCCGCGATGCCGTCCCCGCCGTTTCCGTTCGCCTGAACATTGATCAGCCGGGCGAATACGCTCTCATCGGCCACCAGATCCAGATGAATGCCGTTGCTGGCATTGCCGTTCGCCATGATCCGGCGACCGACGTAGTCAATCATCCCGCCGGCCAGGATATCGTCCCGAATGCCGTCGTCCCCGTTGCCCGACGCATCCACCATGTTGTAACGGACATGCACGTCGCCGCCCGCTTCGACAAAGTTGAATATCCCGTGATTGCCGTTGTTCATGGCCTCGACGTTGCGATACCCGACGTACACATCGTTGAAGTCGCTGAACAGATCGGTCTCGATGCCATCCTCATCGTTGTCGTTGGCCTGGACGTTATTGAGACCGACATAGATTTCGCCGAACACCGTCTCGGCGAGGATGTGAACGCCTTCTTCATCGACCGACCGGTTGGCCTGGACATCCCGCAACCAGATGTTGATGTCGCCGAGACCGGTGAACGCGTCAATCTGGATATTCTCCTGATCGTTGTCGTTGGCCCAGATGCGGCGCAGGTTCATATTGACGCCGCCGAAAATCGTCTCGGCGTCGATATCCAACCCCTCGCCACCGGTATTATCGGAGGCCACCACGGTGCGCATATCCACATTGATATTGCCGAATATGCTTTCGAGATCCAGATCCATGCCGTCGTCGCCGTTACCCACGGCGATGATGGAGGAGATGCTCAGGTTCATGTCGCCCAGACCGGTGAAGCCGTCCATATCGACGCCGTCCGCGGCATTGCCCGCGGCCAGCACGCGATGGGCGTGCATGTCCAGATCGCCGAGGATCGCTTCGCCCAGGAAGTACAGACCTTCGCCCGCGTTGCCAAGCGTGACGATGTTGTTTGCGGTCAACAGGACGTCGCCGAACAGCGACAGCCCGGCCAGCGTAACCCCGTTATCTCCATTCCCGAGGCTGAAGATGTTGTTCATCCGGACACTGGCATCACCGAAGATCGCCTCGGCGACTCCGAGCACGCCCGGTCCTGCATTGACGATGGCAAATATGTTGTTCATGTTGATCGTGCTGTCGCCGAACACGGATACCCCCACGAGGCCCACACCCACTCCGCCGTTGAGGACGGAGATTACAGCGTTCGCGGACATATCGACGTCACCCAGCAGGGTGAATCCCTCCGCGATCAAACCGTGGTCCAGATTGCCGAACAGGAAAATGCGATCGAACGACGCATCGACTCCCTCGCGAAGGCCCGCCATCAAATAGGCGATTCCCGGACCGCCGTTGCCGCCCGAAATCACGTTTCGGGTGCTCGCGTGGACGTAGTCCAGTGAAATACCCTCGAAGATGATGCCGGGCCCTGTGTTCGCGCCGACGACGTTGTTGTGATTAACAAACTCGACGCCAAACC
>CAYRPR010000294.1:0-3908 GCA_964425945.1 uncultured Verrucomicrobiota bacterium
GGTCCCGATGTCCGCTATGTAGCGCAGGGTGCGGGCGATCTCGGCGACCGGATGGCTCGCGCAGTTGAAGACGGCCTGCGCAATGGGGCGTCGCGTGTCGTATTGATCGGGTCCGATTGTCCGGACATCGAAGCGCGCCATGTGGACGCGGCGTTCTCGGCTTTGGCGGAGCATGATGTGGTGATCGGCCCGGCGTCGGACGGGGGGTACTATCTGATCGGCATGAAGCAGAACCGCACCCCCTTGTTCGAGCGGATGAGCTGGGGCACGAATGCCGTGCTGGAAGAAACACGCCGACGGGCGCAAGAGCGGGGCCTGCGCCTGGCCGAACTGGAGACTCTGCATGACATCGATGAACCGGCTGACCTGGAACACTGGACCCGTCACACGACACCCGACACGCCATACGCGCTTTCCGTCATCATTCCCACTCGGAACGAGGAAGCCGGCATTGCGCAGGCCATCCGTTCGGCGCAACCCGGCGCGCACGAAGTCATCGTCGCCGACGGCGGGAGTACGGACGGCACACGGGATCGCGCGCGCGATGCGGGCGCGCTGGTGATCGAAGCGCCGCGGGGCCGGGCGGCGCAGATGAATCAGGGCGCACTGGCCGCGCGTGGCGATATCCTTTTATTCCTTCATGCCGACACCCGATTGCCAGACGGCTATGCGGAACGTATCCGGCAGGCATTAGCCTCGGAGCATGTGTCCGGCGGAGCGTTTCGTCTCGCCATTGACGCCATCGGACAAAGATATCGGGCGGTGGAATGGGGTGCGAACGTCAGATCGAAGTGTCTGTCCCTGCCCTACGGTGATCAGGCGCTGTTCATGCGACGCGACACCTTTTGGCGCCTGGGCGGATTTTCCGTCATGCCGCTGATGGAGGATTACGACCTTGTCCGCCGGTTGCGCCGTCGGGGGAAAGTTATCATGGTGAATTCGCCTGTTATGACCTCGGCGCGCCGCTGGTCGCGCCTGGGCGGGTTCCGCACCATGCTTCGGAACCAGCTCATTATCGCGGGCTACAAGCTGGGCCTCTCGCCGGAGACCCTGGCCCGCTGGTACCGTTCATCCACGGGCGTCGGGGACAGACACCCTCGCGCAACCCCTTGATTATCAAGGGCCGAAAGACGCCCACCCGCCATCTTTTCTCTGTCCCTGCCGCGCGGGGACGGAGAAATAGTGTCCCATGGGGACAGGTACATAGTGGCTATCCGTTGGCTGGATGAATCGGAACGGCCTGACGCGGTCGGCCGCGATGCCGCTCCATGTCATGGCGACAGGCGGACGATTTTCCAGCGGTCGCCCTGGCGCAGGTAACGCAGACGGTCGTGCAGGCGGTTCAGCCGGCCCTGCCAGAATTCGATGGATTCCGGAATGCACCGGTAGCCGCCCCAGAACGGAGGAAGCGGAACGACCTGGCCCCTGAACTGGTCCTCGTATTTTTTCACCAGAACCTCAAGTTCTTCGCGATTTTCGATGATCGAGCTCTGCGCGGAGGCCCAGGCTCCAATCTGACTGCCGCGGGGACGCGAGGCAAAATAGGCGGCGGACTCCTCTTCGGTCACCTTCCCAATCCGCCCCTCGATACGAACCTGCCGCTCCAGATCAGGCCAGTAAAACAACAATGCGCTCTGAGGATTCGCCGCCAGTTCGTCGGCTTTCCGGCTTTCGTAATTGGTGTAAAAAACAAAACCGCGCTCGTCGAATTCCTTCAACAGCACCATGCGCGTCGCCGGCTTCCCGCCCGCCGTTGCCGTCGCGAGCGAAAATGCTTCGGGATGAATCATGCCCGTACGCTTCGCATCCTCGAACCATTTTGCGAACTGCTTGAACGGATCGGGATCAAGGTCCTTCTCGTGAAGTCCCTTCACCACCGACACGCCTTTTTTGAGTAGAGATCGAATAGTCATTGAGGTGTTCAGTGTTCAGTGTTCAGTGTTCAGGGAAGACGAGGACTTCCAATGATTGGAAATCAGACGCAAAACAGTTTCCAACGGTTGGAAGTTTCTTGTTCTTCCTGAACACCGAACACTGACACCTCTTTCACCACGCATACGCTTTCGGCGCCTCGCCGCCCGGACCGGGCCAGATGTCGTCCAGCTCCTTCATCGTTTCGTCCGACAGCTTCAACTCCAACGCGCGATAGGATCCGGTCAACTGGTCCATCGTGCGCGGGCCGATGATCGGCGATGTAACCACCGGGTTGTGCAACAGCCACGACAAGGCCACATCAGCCGGCTTCTCGCCGATCCGGTCGCAGAGGCTTTCATAGCGTTCCAACTGCGCCCGATGCTTATCAATATCCTTCTGCTGGCTTTCGCTGACGCGCCGCACGCCGGACTGTTTTTTCAACACCCCGCCGAGGATACCGGCCCCGAGCGGACTCCACGGCAACACACCCAAACCATAATGCCGACAGGCGGGGATGACTTCCAGCTCGATCATGCGGGCATTGAGATGATACAGGCTCTGCTCGGATACGAGGCCGAGAAAATGCCGTTCCCGGGCCGCGGCCTGCGCGGTGGCGATGTGCCAGCCGCCGAAATTACTGCTCCCGACGTAGAGGACCTTGCCCTCGCGCACGAGTTGTTCCATCGCCTGCCAGATTTCGTCCCACGGCGTTTCCATTTCGATGTGATGCATCTGGTAGAGATCGATGTGATCCGTCTGCAGGCGGCGCAAGCTGTCTTCGCAGGCTTGTCGGATGTGATACGCGGATAATCCCTTCTCATTGGGTCCGTCGCCCATCCGGCCGAACACCTTCGTGGCGAGCACGATCTTGTCCCGGCGCCCCCCGCCCTGCGCGAGCCAGCGCCCGATGATCTGTTCCGTCGCGCCCTTGTTGACGTTCCAGCCGTAGACGTTCGCCGTATCAAAGAAGTTGACGCCGTCCTCGATGGCGCGGTCCATGATGGCGAAACTGTCCGCTTCGTTGGTGTGCCAGCCGAAATTCATCGTGCCGAGACAGAGACGGCTGACTTTCAGCCCGGTCCGGCCCAGTGAGGTGTATTCCATTCTTCGTACTCCCATGTGAAGATGTGTTCAGGGTTCAGGGAGAGTATGATCAGGATTAAGACTCCTTCGCTGAACACCGAACACTGAACACTGGTTACTGTATCCGCAATCGCTCGTGCCGCACGGCCTTGATGACGACAAAGATCGTGGCCAGCGGGAAGAACTCCGTGCGCGGCATGGCGCAATATAACGCCGATGCGGCCATCCACCAGACGCGGTGCGGCATCGGCACCTTGAATACCGACGCGATGTAGAATCCCATGGCCGCGCCGGCCACGGCGCCGTAGGTGCGCCCGATCGGCCCGAAACTGGCGAAATCAATGAGGTCGAGCAACAGGCCGGCCAAGGCCGCGCCGGTGATGCGTTGCCATTTTTCCGCCCGGTCGCGCCGGCGGTCCGCGGCGCCTTCCGGCGGCAGGACTTCCGGTTCGATGACCTCTCTTTCCGCGTGGTCACTCATGGGAATCATAGTGCGCCAGCCCGGTTGAGCGCGCAAGTTGAATTCCGCAACGGATCAGCGGCGGCTCATGAAAAGGCGCAGGACGTACCAGAACATCAGGGCGATCGAAGCGAACAGCGCCAGGGCGGCCGCCACGTATCGGTCTTCCGGATAGGTATGGAGGATGTTACTGGTGTCGTACAATACCGCGCATCCGGCCAGAAACACCATGGCCACGGAGAACCAGGTGCCCAAGTGGAATCCGAATATCACGGACGCGATAATGGCGATGAGGGCCGCGACAAAGGCCCAGCGCAACAGCCCGCCGAGAAACGAGAAATCGCGTCTGGTCACCCACGCGACCGCCGTCAATCCTGCAAAGCCGAAAAGCGTCACCCACGCCGCGCTCGTGATGGCGCCCGGCGCGTAATAGTTGGCGATGTAGAGCATC
>CAYRPR010000295.1:0-3886 GCA_964425945.1 uncultured Verrucomicrobiota bacterium
AACTGCCGGTCGAGAACGGCGCGTACGACATTCAATTGCTGTACGACACGGACGCGCCCGCCGGCACCGAGCTGGGCGTCATCAATATCGAGCACAGCTGGAATACGGGCGCCGGCGTCATGGTGCCAATCATCGCCGGTCAGCCGGCGCGTGGACGCCTGCGCCAATCGGTCAACCTGCCCTTCAACATCGTCGTGATCTACCACGCCACGGCGCCTCTCGAACTGCGCGAAGTGATCTTCACGCGCGTGGAATAATCGGCCCTTTGCCGTTCAATTTGGGTAGGGCGAACCCTCCGGGTGAGCCGAGCGCACGAATGGAAAGTGAACAGGCCCCGCGGACTGAACAAGTTCGCATCCGCGCTTCTTGCCCCGTATACGGCTCACCCGGAGGGTTCGCCCTACCGAGGGTGGTCTTCGAGAAGGCGGGAATGCAGAGAACGGCATTCCGCCGTGACAAGCCCCCCCCGGCTCGTTTATAGCTATGTACCGTCGATGAACGCACTGCAAACAGCCATGAGCTACCGGGAACTGATCTGGAACCTGGTTGCGCGCGATCTCAAGAGCCGGTACCGGGGTTCCGTGCTGGGGTTTCTCTGGACGGTACTCACCCCGCTATTCATGGCCGCCATCTACATCTTCTTCCTGCGCCTGATCGCCGGCCGCGGCGTGTCCATCCGGCACGAGGATATCATCATCGGGGTCTTCGCCTGGCAGTTCACGGTGCAGTGCGTCAACGCGGGAACCAGCGTCATCACCGCCAACTCGAACCTGGTGAAGAAGGTCTTCTTTCCCCGCATGATCCTGCCGTTATCCGTGACCCTTTCGGCCCTGGTCAACTTCGCGCTGATGCTGCTTGTGCAGTTCGTCGTCGTGGCCGTCCTGCTCGTGATGAAGGGCTCGATGCTGAGCGGCTGGACCGTGGCCCTGCCCATCATCATCGTTCATCACTTCTTCTTCAACCTCGCGATCGTGTTCCTCGTCGCCTCGGCCAATGTCTATTTCCGCGACACCCAGCATCTGGTGAATCTGTTTCTGAGCGCCTGGTTCTTCATGAGTCCCGTGATGTACAATTTCACGCTGGTGCAAACCATGGCCGCCGACATGCCGTGGCTCCAGCAGGCCTACATGTTGAATCCGCTTTCCGTCATCATCACCGGATACCGCGCCCTGCAGATTCCCGGCGACGCCTTTCCCTGGTCCGCGGCGGCCGTGATCGGCTGGCTCTGGCCGATACTCCTGCTGGTCGTGGCGTACGCCGCCTATCAACGTTCACAAAAATACTTCTCGGACATGCTCTGATGACCATCGCGATCGAAGCACGGAAACTCGGCAAAGCCTACCGCGTGCAGGGCGTCGCCCCGCAAACGCTGATGGCGGCCTTGGCGCGCTGGATCCAGCGCGCGCCGATCGAGCGGTTCTGGGCCCTGCGCGATGTGAATTTCCAGATTCCCGCCGGCGGCACCGTCGGCGTCATCGGCCCGAACGGCTCCGGGAAAAGCTCCATGCTCGGACTGATCGCCGGCACGATCACGCCGACACAGGGCGAGGTGCGGACGCACGGCCGCATTTCCTCCCTGCTCGAACTCGGCGCGGGCTTCCATCCCGACCTGTCCGGGCGGGAAAACGTGTTCCTGAACGCGGCCATCCTGGGCATCCCCCGCGAAGACGTGCAGAAGCGATTCGATCACATCGTGGATTTTGCCGGTCTCAAGGAATTCATCGACATGCCCGTCAAACATTATTCCAGCGGCATGTATGTCCGGCTCGGTTTCTCCGTCGCGATCGAGATGAATCCCGATATCCTGCTGGTCGACGAAGTGCTCGCCGTCGGCGATATGGCCTTCCAGATGAAATGCCTCGACCGCATCCGTCAGTTCCAGAAACAGGGCAAGACCCTGCTCTTCGTCTCGCACGCGCTGGAAACCGTTGAGGAATTCTGCGACGAGGTCTTCCTGATCCACGACGGGAAACTGATCCTCCAGGGCCCGCCGTCGGACGTGATCTTCTCCTATCTCAAATCCTATATGGTCCGCATCGGCATGCTGAACGTCGAGGAACACGGCACGCGCGAAGTGGAAATGCTCGATGTCCGGTTCCTCGATCCCGCCGGACAGGAAGCCGCGTCGTTTGATACGGGCGGCGCGATGACGGTGGAAATCCGGTACCAGGCGCACAAGCGCATCGAGAAACCGGTCTTCGGATTCAACATCAAGACCGGAAACGGCTTCTATGTGTTCGGATCAAACACCCAGATCGAGAAGGTGCCGATCGACTTTATTGAAGGCGAAGGAATCATGCGGCTCTCGATCAATCCGTTGACGCTCAAACAGGGCAACTTTTTCCTGTCTCTGTCCATTCACTCGTGGGATCACACGGTGCAGTATCATCGCCGCGAGGACTGGCACCCGTTCGCGGTGAAGGATGTGTCACAGACCCCGGGCGTTTTTCAGTTGCAGCACAAATGGGAGCACAGGAAAGAAGGATAGGTTTCAGGTTTCAGGAAAGATGAAGATACTGGTCAACAACGCCGACCGCACCGCCGAACTGGAGGCGCGCATGCGCGAGGGTATGCGGACGCATACGACCCGCAAACCGCCCGCCGAGGTCCCGATGGAAATCAGCGCGCTGGCCCTGCGCGAGGCGCGCGATGAGGCCGCATACCACGACACCCTGCTCCGCCTGCTCCGGTACCGCGACAACGTGGACACCCTGCCCTTCGACATCCCGCATCGCGGCGGCTGGCGCGGCAAGCTGATGGTCGCCGCCAAGCGACGCCTCTGGTCGCTCCTGCGCTATCAACACGACCGCATGACCTTCCGCCAGAACCTGATCAATTCGCTCTATTCGAGCGCGCTGGAATTCGAGCGCGCCCGCCGGAAGCACGACATCGCGCGCCTGGAAGCGCGCATCGCGGAATTGGAGAAGGGGTCAAAGCCATGACGCGGCAATGGTGTGTCCCCCCCCCCTGCCCTCCTGGCGGAGGACATCCCCGCCAGGGAGGGGAAATCACACGAGTTCCTCCCCTCCCTCGAGGGGTCGGGGGTGAATTCTGACCCGGCCCAGAATAGATCAACTACTGGCCGGATTCGGCGACGGCGACGCGACCTCCAACGCCGCGATGACCCTGCGCGATGCGCTTCGCCGCATGGGCCATGAATCGGATATCTACGCGCCGCCGGCCCATGTGTCGCCGACCCTGCGCGATGCCTGTCGCCCGCTCGAATCCTATACGCCGAGCCCCAACGACGTGATGATCTGCCACTATGGAATATCGTCGCCCGCCACGGCGATCTTTCACGCGGCGCGATGCCGAAAGATTCTCCTGTATCACAACATCACGCCCGCCGAATATTTTGACGGGTATGACGATGCCGTCGCCCGGCAACTGCGCGAGGCCAGGACAGAGTTGAGCGAGATCGGCCGGCGGGCGGACGCGGTCTGGGCCGTCTCGAAGTTCAACGCGTCCGAACTGCAGGCCGCCGGCATTCCCAACGTATCGGTGCTTGAACTGCCGTTCTCGCTCCCGGCGATGGATGTCGCGCCGGATCCCGAGGTCTTCAAGCGGATCGCCGCGCCGTTGACCACGATTCTTTTCGTCGGGCGTATCGCGCCGAATAAGCGGGTCGAGGACCTGATCCACGCCTATGCCTGGTACCACCAGACCATCAACCGCCAGAGCCGTCTGCTGATCGTCGGGTCGAACCGGAGCGCGCCGCGCTACTACACGATGCTCCGCATGCTCGTCGGCGATCTCGACCAGCCGAACATCTGTCTCGAAGGGTTCGCGTCGCATGCGGGGCTGATGGCCTACTACCAGGCCTCGCATCTCTATGTCTCTCCGAGCGAGCACGAAGGCTACTGCCTGCCCCTGCTGGAAGCGATGT
>CAYRPR010000296.1:0-3868 GCA_964425945.1 uncultured Verrucomicrobiota bacterium
GACCAGTGGCGTAACGCTGGACCTGATGGGGTTCGAACTGGTCGGGGGGACGGGTAGCGGGATTCGAATCGCCGGCACTCAGACGAATGTCGTTATTCGCAACGGCACGGTGCGCGAGTGGGCTGGCAGCGGGATAGACAGCGCGGCCTCCACGAATGCCCGGATGTACCGCGTGGAGGGGGTGCGAGCGCTGAACAACGGAACGGCGGGCATTCAATTGCTCGGGCAGGGTGATCAGGTCATTGATTGCGTGGCGCGGGGCAATGGCAACAACGGGTTCTCTTTGGACGAGAACAGTATGATTGTCGGTTCCGTGGCGAGCGGAAACGGCAATATCGGTATCCGCGTCGCCGCAAATTGCGTTGTCACGGGAAATACAAGCACGGACAACGATAGCGACGGCATCTTCGTGTTTGGAGGCGGAACACGGATCGATTCCAATCATGTAGCGGGAAATAGCGGTTATGGTGTCCGGATGACGGGTGCCGACAACTGGGTCGCGCGGAATACCGTGCGGGCAAATGGCGACGGGGATATCGGAACCTTCATGGACAACCAGATCGGGCCGATCGGCACGATGGATGCGGTCGGCGACAGTCCCTGGGCAAACTTCTCGTTCTAAGCGGAGTCGAATGATGAATCGGAAAGCATTGAATCTGGCCCTGTGTGCGGGCGCACTCATCCACTTGGCTCCAGCCACTCCATCCTCGTTCGGCGCCAGCACGATCCATGTCGACGATCGGTACGCGTACGGCGCGAACATCGGGTGGCAGGATTGGCGGGCGAACGGAGCCCACGGCGTCGTGTTCGGCGAGTATGTCTGTTCCGGGTACATCTATGCCGCCGATGTCGGTTGGATTCATCTGGGTGACGGGTCGCCCGCGGACGGTATCGGGTACCGGAACAACGCCAGGACCGATTACGGCGTGAATCATCTGGGCGACGGCCGCCTGCGGGGCATGGCCTACGGCGCCAATATCGGATGGGTGACTTTCGAAGAGCAGGGCGATCCGCGCGTTAATCTCATCACCGGCAAGTTGAGCGGATACGTGTACGGGGCCAACGTCGGCTGGATCAGCCTGAACACCGCGCACGCCTCGGTGCGTACCGATTCCATGGCGCCGGGCGCGGATGCGGACGGCGACGGCATTCCGGATGCGTGGGAAATTACGCATTTCGGCGGGAAGACCAACGCCCACTCTTCCGCCATCGCGTCGAATCAGGTGGATACCGTCCGGGAGGCCTATCTGGCCGGCTTGGATCCGCATGACGCCGACAGCGCATTGCGCATTATCGAGGTCGCGCACGACGGGAAGTACACGTACGTCCGGTGGTCCAGCGTCCCGTCCCGTCTGTACGGCTTGGAACACACCGACGACCTGTCCGGCGTAACCGTCTGGACGGAAAGTGATGCCGGTGTGATCGCGCCGGATGCCGGCCCGATCACCGCACGCGAGCTTCTGCGGGACGGCCAAACGCAGGAATACTACCGCGTCCGCGCCATCCGGCCGCTTTCACCCTGATCCGCCTTAGGGACAGGTACCTTTTCCAATGATTGGAAATGGTCCTCCGAAAACCCTCCAACGATTGGAAGTCAACGAGTTACGCAAAGGTGCCTGTCCCTGTCCCTCTATTCGCGCTTTCCATTAAAGCGTTTGACGTGTAGTCTTTCCGATTAGCCGTCTGTAATCGGGGTGATTCCAGTTATGCGTATCCGGTGTATCGCAACCATATTGTACCTGTCCCTTGCCGGAACGCTTTCAGCACAGCCGCCCCTTCATACGCTCATTCTGAACACCACGTCTAATGCCGGCTCGGGCAATGCCGTGTACGTGGCGGTCGATCGCCCAGAGCTCGGCGGCCTGACCACCACGGGATCTACGCGCATGGTGTCCACGGCGGCAAATCAATGGCTCGGCCGTATCGCCGTGCGCGGTTCGGTTACATCCAGCAATCTGACCTTCAAGTATCTCGGCCGAACCGACTCCAGCTCGACGCATTGCACAACCAACAATGGGACGATCGCGGGCTCGACGATCACGACCAACGTTCCGTTATGGGAACCCGGATATACAGGCAAGACCGTTTACTACCACACGACGTGGACCAACGTGACCGTGTTCTATCGCGTCGGTCTGTCCGAAACGTGGCTGGATTCGGCCGTCATGACGCGCCTCGGCGACGGGCGGACCGCCGGAGAGCACCTGTACCAAGTCGAAGGAGTTGGCGTGGCGGGCGAACCGCTCGAATTCGTCATGCGCGGTTACAACGGCAGCGGACAGCTGCAATACGACAACGCCCCGTTCGGCGGCTATGGTGCCAACAACTACTACACTTGGCTGGACGCGTTCTTTCTGCAGGACGGCCATGTCTTCAACTATTTTCCACCGGCCACCGTCTCGGCGCCGCAGATGATCACGATCAACAGTTGGCCGTCGAGCTATTCGGGCAACGGCATCGCTTCGCGCGGCGGACGCGTCTATCTCCCGCGCGGCTACACGCAGAACACAACGAAGCGCTATCCCGTGCTCTACCTGCACGACGGCCAGAATGTGTTCGATCCCGGCGGCCCGTTCGGGTCGTGGTCGGCCGACGCCGCCGCGACGCGCGAAATCTCGCAGGGCCGCATGCGCGAAACCATCATCGTGGCCGTCAACAACACCAACAACCGCAACAACGAATACGGCACGCCGCAGGACGGCTATCTGGGCGGCTACTATCTGCAGTACCTCGTCAACAACGTCCGGCCCAACATCAACGGATCGTATCGCTCCTTGACCAACTTCATGGATACCGGCGTGATGGGCTCATCGCTCGGCGGCCTGATCTCGGCCTATTGCGGGCTGAGCACCAATGTGTTCGGCCTCATCGGCGCGGTGTCGCCGTCCTACTGGTACGGCCCGAATTTCCGTTCGTGGATCGATAACAACGACACCAAGGGCAATCGCATCTATCAGGATGCCGGTACAGACGAAGGGTCTTCCATGTGGCAATACTTCTGGCCGGTGTACGGGTACTATATCCAGGACGATTACACGGTGAATGATGATATCCGGATCGCGATCGGTTGCGGTCACGAGCATAACGAGGCCGCTTGGGCCGCGCGCGTCGGCGGCGCGTTCAACTACCTGTACAATCCATGGGACGAGCCGAACCTGCTCGAAACCAACGCCGCGCCGTCGCCGGGCACCCTGCAATTCGATGCGTTCTCCTATTCGGTGTCGGAGACGGGCGAGTTTGCCCGTGTGTACGTCAACCGTCTGGGCGGGGCGGAAGGCGCGGCCAGCGTCAACTACGCGACCTCGAACGGCACGGCTGTTGCGGGGGCCGACTACACGACAGCGAGCGGAACGCTTAATTGGACCTACCAGGACGCCTCAACCAAGTTTTTCGATGTGCCGATCCTGGATAACGATATCTTTGACGGTAACCGGGCGTTTACTGTGCGATTAGAGAGTATCGTCGGCGCCGCGACAGGCACGCCGGTCGTCGCAACGGTGACGATTCTCGATGACGAACCGCCGCCGCCGGACCTGGTGATCACGAATCCGCCGAACAACCTGGCAGTTGATTATGCGGTTGATGCATTTGACTTGAAGGGGTTGGCTCATCCTTTCAACTGGTCGGCACTGACCTGGACCAATGCCCTGACGGGCGATACCGGTCAGTCTGCCATCCAGAATCCGTGGACGTTGAGCGGCATACCGCTGGCGGTTGGTGACAACGCGGTCACCGTTGCCGCAACTAACCTCGCGCTGATCACGATTACCAATGCGGCCGATAGTGGGGCGAGCGCCGTGTACGGAGACGGGTGGGACGCATCGGATAACGGGGGAGCGGGATTCGGCGACTGGCAGTTCTTTACCAG
>CAYRPR010000297.1:0-3861 GCA_964425945.1 uncultured Verrucomicrobiota bacterium
CCAATCCGCGGACTACAGGTATGAATTGTGTCACAACTTCATTCCCTTGTTTTGAGCCGCCGCGCGCGACTCCGGCAAACGCACGCTCTGCACGGTAATATTCACCGCCAGCACGCTCTTGCCGGTCATATGCTCGACGGCATTCTTGATATCATTCTGCAACTGCCAGGATACCTGGGGAATCCGGACGCCGTACTCCAGCACCACGTGCACATCCAGAAGCACCCCCTCCTCCGTCAATTCCACACGGATGCCACTGCCGGACGCCTTCTTGCCCAGCATGCCGGCCAGACCATCCAGTACCGACGCGCTCAATTCCGCCACCCCGGGCACTTTCAAGGCCGCCAGCCGCGCAATGGAGGCGATCACGTTGTTATGAATCCGGATGGATCCGACTTCGTTGCCCTCCTCCATTCGTTCATCCAGCGCGCCCGGCTCCAGTGGAGGCTCATATCCCGGATCCGGCGCCGTGTTCTGTTCCGTACTCATGACGACTCACCTGTTCAGGGGGTCCGATTGGTAAAACTGCCTTCGCTCAGGTACTTCTCCAGAAAGCCCGTCGTGTATTCCCCGCGGGCGAAACGGCTGTCGATCAACAACGCCTGTCCCAGCGGCACGGTCGTCGGCAGCCCTTCCAGTACGAACTCGTCCAGGGCCCGCGCCATGCGCGCAATGGCCTCCGTACGATCGGGCGCCTTGACAATGATCTTGCCGATCATGCTGTCGTAAAACGGCGAAATCTCGTACCCCGAATAGACGTGCGAATCCACGCGCACGCCCGGCCCGCCGGGGAAATGCACGATCTCCACACGGCCGGGCGACGGCGTGAAATTCCGGTACGGATCCTCCGCGTTGACCCGGAACTCCATCGAATGGCCTTTCAGTTGAATGTCCTTCTGAGAGAACGACAGCGGCAATCCGGCCGCCACGCGTATCTGTTCCTTGATCAGATCCACCCCCGTCACCTCTTCCGTGACCGGGTGCTCGACCTGGATACGCGTGTTCATCTCCATGAAATAGAATTCCTTGGTCGCCTCATCGTACAGGAACTCGATCGTCCCGGCGTTCTGATACTTGACCGCCTCCGCCGCCTTGACCGCCGCGCGATGGATCTTGCGGCGGGTATCATCGTCCAGAATGGGACTGGGCGCTTCCTCGATCAGTTTCTGGTGGCGGCGCTGGATACTGCAATCGCGCTCGCCCAGATGCACCACGTGGCCGTGATGATCCGCCATGATTTGCACCTCGATGTGGCGGGCGCTCTCGACATATTTCTCCATGTACATGCCCGCGTTGCCGAACGCGCGCTCCGCCTCGGCGCTGGCCGTCATGAAGGCCTGCACCAGGCTGACATCGTTATGCGCGTGGCGCATGCCCTTGCCGCCGCCGCCCGCCGCAGCCTTGATCAGGACCGGATAACCGATGATCTTCGCCCAGCGCAGGGCGTCATCCTTGTCCTTGATCAATCCCTCACTGCCCGGCGTAATCGGCACGCCCGCCTTCTTCATGGTCTCGCGCGCGATGTTCTTGTCGCCCATCATCGTGATGTTCTTGGAGGTCGGCCCGATGAACGTGATGCCGCAGTTGGCGCAGATCTCCGCGAAGTGGGCGTTCTCGGACAGGAATCCGTAGCCGGGATGAATGGCGTCCACATCCGCCACTTCGGCGGCGCTGATGATGTTGGCGATCTTAAGGTAGCTGTCCTTGGTCGGCGCAGGCCCGATACAGATGGCGTCATCGGCCATCTGCACATGCATGGAACTCTCGTCGGCGGAGGAATACACCGCCACACTGCGCACCCCGAGTTCCTTGCAGGCCCGGATGATCCGCAAGGCGATTTCGCCGCGATTCGCTATAAGTACACGTTGAAACATGGGGCCGTTACAGGGGTTTGACCTTGAACAGGGGCTGGCCGAACATCACCGGCGTGGCGTTCTCGACCAGGATCTTCGTGATCACGCCGCGCACGTCGGCCTTGATCTCGTTCATCACTTTCATGGCCTCGATGATGCAAACAACCGAATCCTTGTCGACTTCCTTGCCGACGCTGACATAGGGATCCTGATCCGGAGCGCCGGACCGGTAAAACGTGCCGACGATCGGAGATTTAATTTCAATCAGGCCCGCATCCTCGTCCGCCGGTGCGGCCGCCGGCGCGGCCGTAGGAGCCGGGGCCGACGCGGAAGCGGCTACCGGCGCCGGCACGGATACCGGCATCGGCATGGGCCCTGCGGCCGGCATGACCATCTTGACGTCATCCCCGTTCCCCCGTTTCAGCGAGATGCGAAAACCTTCCTGCTCCAGTTCGAATTTCGTCAGCTCATTGGATTTCATGAGCTCGATGATTTTCCTGATTTCTTTAATATCCATAATCGGCTCCTTGCAAACTCTCTCAGCGGACGTTATGGCGCTTCTTCCACCCCTCGTGTCACTCGATCATGTCGCGGAGTAGCCTAGCAAGTTGGCTTCCATCTGTCCACCGTTGAGCAAACGCGGTCGGGCCGGGTTCTTCCTCACGCTCACCACATCATCCACCCACCCCGCCCCGCATGTGCGGGGCACCCCTCTCGGGAGGGGATTTTTTTTCTTCCTCCCCTCCTTGGAGGGGACGGGGGTGGGTTCTTCCTCACCCGGCCAGAAACGCCAGATCCGCCGCGGCCGTGACCGGGATATTCCGGTCCAGACGCCGGATGAGTTCTTCCAGCTCGCGTATGCGCCGCATGGCCGTATCGGGGGTGATTCCCTCCGCCTGGCGGCGCAGGTTGTCCTTCTCGTCGGCGAAATGCAGCAGCGACTCCTCGGCGCCGAGGGTGACGTAAAGAATATCCCGTTGCCACATCAGCATGCGGTTCAGAACTTGCGCGCGGACCTCCAGCATCCGGGCCTGCGCGCGGGCCTCACGCATCTTCTTCACCTTCTCCGTCATCTCCACATCGTCATCCGCGTCCGCCTCGGCATCCGCCAGGGCCCGCTCTTTGACTTCCTCCAGCAGGTCCTTGAGCCGGTCAGACCGCACAAAAGCGTCCACCGGCCCGGTTCCCTGCCCCTCGATCAGCAATTCGCGAACGCGCTCTTCCAGATCCCCGTCCAGCGCGGTGTCCACATCTGACAGCACAATACGCTGACATCGCGACCGCACCGTCGGCAGAAGCTGATCCGGCCGGTCGGTCAGGAGCAGAAGCAGACTCTGCCCCGAAGGCTCTTCAAGCGTCTTGAGAAAAGCGTTGGCCGCTTCCGCCGTCAGGCAATCCGCATACAGGATCACGCCCGCCTTCCATCCGCCCTCGTACGATGTCTGTTGCATGCGCGTAATCAGTTCGCGCATTTCACCGACGAGGATGTTGCGTCCCTTGCTCAGCGGTTCGAGCCAGAACACGTCCGGATGCACATGATCGTCGATACGCCGGCAGGCCGAACAGGTATTGCAGGGTTTCTCGGCGGCCGTGCAGAACAGCAGTTTGAGAACGGATTCCGCGAAGGTACGGGCAGTACCGCGGGGCGCTCCGACGACCGTGTAGGCGTGAGCGAGACGGCCCGCCTCGTAGCTGTTGCGGATGCCTTCCCACGCGGCGGCGAATTCAGAGGCTGAGGTCACGCTGAACGATCTCCCAGATTTCGTCGGCGATGACATCCGGATCGCGCATGGCATTGATCACTCGGAACCGTTCCGGCCAGCGTTGGGCCATCTGGAGATAGCCTTGGCGGACCTTCTCGTGAAATGCGCGAGCCTCGCGTTCGATCCGATCCAAGGGATCCGACTTCTCCGCCTTGCGACTCTTCAGTCGATCAAATCCCACGCTCAGATCCACATCCAGCAGGATCGTCATGTCCGGCCGGGCGCCGTCAGTCGCGAAATCGATG
>CAYRPR010000298.1:0-3852 GCA_964425945.1 uncultured Verrucomicrobiota bacterium
CGGATGATCGGCAGGAGATTCAGCAACTCTTCCGATCCGCCCGAGTAACTCAACACGAGTACCACGTCGCCTTCCTGCAGGATGCCGAGGTCGCCGTGCATGGCCTCGGACGGGTGGAGCACCATGGCCGGACTGCCGGTGCTGGTCAGCGTGGCCGCGATCTTCTGGCCGACGTTGAAACTCTTCCCGAGCCCGGTGACAATAATCTTGCCGCCACGGTTCAGGGCGTCGAGAAGCAGTTTGACGGAGCGGCTGAACTCCAGGCCAAGACTGTTGCGGACCTGCTGAAGTCCCTCGATCTCAATGTCCAATATTTCCTGGGCGCGTTTGATCGTTTCCAAGTTGTGCTCCTGTGGTCAAGCTTTCGCGGCGAAGCCGCTTTGGAGTGCGCTGGCCTGTCAGCGCTTTGTTCTCGGTCTGTTTTGTAAGCGGCGCCGGGGCGCCGCACTCCAAAGCAGGCCTCACGGCCTGCCTGATTGAATCATCAGACAGGTTTTAATCGAATCGGACCGATTCGTCAAAACGTTGTGCGGCGGGTCTTGCGGTTAATTCACTTGCGACACCCCGCAAAGAACCTTACTTTACGGCGAAATGAGGGAGAAATCACAGGTCCATATCGACCGCCGCACGTTTGTCCGAAAAGCCGCCGCCGGCGCCGTGGCGGGCGGCCTGCTGGCCGGCTGTTCGCGGTCGGCGGAAGGTCCCGCCGTGATCACCCATCCGCACGTGAATTGGCGTCTCGCGACCAGTTACCCGCCGTCGCTGGACATCCTGAACGGCGCCTGCCAGCGGATGGCCGAACGGATCGGCGAGTTGACGGATGGTCGCTTCCGTATCCGCGTGGACCATGCCTTGATCCCGGGATTGCAGGTGATGGACGCCGTTCAGCAGGGTTCGGTTCAATGCGGACAGACGGCCAGCTACTATTATACAGGAAAGAATCCGTCGCTTGCGTTCGACACCACCCTCCCGTTCGGGTTGACCGCGCGCCAGCAGTACGCGTGGTTTTATCACGGCGGCGGACGGGAACACATGCACCGGGTCTTCGCCGATTTTAACATCATCAGCTTTCCGTGCGGCAGTACCGGCGCGCAGATGGGCGGCTGGTCCCGGCGCGAGATCAACACGACCGCCGATCTGCGCGGGTTGAAGATGCGCATCCCCGGCATGGGCGGCGAGGTGATGAGCCGGCTGGGCGTCACCGTGCAGGTGCTCGCCGGCGGTGATGTGTATCCCGCCCTCGAACGCGGCGTGATCGACGCGGTCGAATGGGTGGGCCCGCACGATGACGAGAAACTCGGGTTCCACAAGGTGGCGAAGTTCTATTACTACCCCGGCTGGTGGGAACCCGGCCCGGCCCTGTCGCTGATGATCAACCGCCGCGCGTGGGACGATCTTCCCTCGAGTTATCAGCGCGCTGTCGAGGTGGCGACGGCCGAATCCGCCATGGACATGCTCGCGCGGTACGACGAACAGAATCCCGCCGCACTGAATCGCCTGATGGCCCAGGGCATCGAACTGCGCCGGTTCTCGGATGACATCATGACGGCCTCGATGAGGGCCACCGAGGAGCGTTTGGAGGAAATCGCCTCGCGCGACGCCGGTTTCCGCGCCTTGTACGAATCGTGGAAGAAATTCAAGAAGGACTCGTTCCTCTGGTTTGCCATCGCCGAACAATCGTATCAACATGCCGCATTCCCGAGGACATAGTGCTCAGTGTTCGGGTTTCCGTGTTCAGGATTTCCAATGATTGGAAGTGTGCCATGATAAAAGTTCCAACGATTGGAAATTCCGTGTTTTACCTGAACACTGAACACTGAACACTGAACACTGAACACTGAACACTCATGACCGACAACAAGCCCAACGAGCCCTCGATGGACGATCTGCAGAAGCAGTTCGCGGATCTGCTGAACCGAACACAAAGCGCCTTCCTGCATGATCCGGCCTCGATGCATGGCGCCGCATCCGGGGAATCCGCTCCGGACGATGACGAGATGCGCGAGACGCTTCAACGGATCCGGGATTTCAACCTGAAGCCGCGCGAGATCCGCGACTTCCTGAACCGGTACGTCATCCGGCAGGACGAGGCCAAGAAGGTGCTCGCCGTCGCCGTCTGCGATCATTACAACCATGTGCGGCGCTGTATCGAGAATCCGGAATTGCGCGAGCGTGAATACGCCAAGCCGAACATCATCCTGCTGGGACCCACCGGCGTGGGCAAGACCTACCTGATGCGCTGTATCGCGCGGTTGATCGGCGTACCCTTCGTGAAGGCCGACGCCACCAAGTTCTCTGAGACCGGTTATGTGGGCTACGATGTCGAGGACATCGTGCGCGATCTGGTCCGCCTCGCCGGCGGTCATACCGAGCTGGCGCAGTACGGCATTATCTATATCGACGAGATCGACAAGATCGCCTCGCAATCCGCCGGCGGCGCGCGCGATGTGTCGGGACGCGGCGTGCAGGTGAACCTGCTCAAGCTGATGGAGGAGACCGAGGTCAACCTGCACAGCCAGACCGATTTGATCGGACAGATGCAGGCCATCATGGAAATGCAGCGGGGCGGGGGCCGCGCCCCGAAACGAACGATCAATACGCGGCACATGCTCTTTATCGTCAGCGGCGCATTCGATAAACTGTCGGAGCTGGTGCAGGCCCGCGTGCAGAGCTCGAAGATCGGCTTCACCCAGGGCGAAGCGGCCCGCGACAAAGCGCCCGCCGAATTCCTGAAGCAGGTCGAAACCACGGATTTCATCCAGTTCGGCTACGAGCCGGAATTCATCGGGCGCCTGCCGATCCGCGTGGTCTGCGACGCCCTGACGGCGGATGATCTGGAGCAGATACTGGTCAAGTCCGAGGGCAGCGTGTTTCTCCAGTACCGCGAGGATTTTCGCGGGTACGGGATTGAATTCTCGGCCACATCCGAAGCCATTCGCGAGATTGCGCTGGCGGCGGCAGAAGAGAACACCGGAGCCCGCGGCCTGATGACCGTTTGCGAGTGCGTTTTCCGCAACTTCAAATTCGAGTTGCCGTCCACGTCGATTCAGTCTTTCGAGATCACGCGTGAAACGGTCCGGAACGCCGAACAGGCGCTCCGCGAATTGTTGAAGGAGGGGCGCGCCGCCTGTCGGGATGTGTTGAAGCGGGAAATCGGCGAGTATGCCGAGCGATTCGCCCGGGCGCATGGCGTCCAGATGGAGTTCGACGAGGAGGCCGTGAATAAGCTGGTGGATGAGAGTCTCTCGCGCGACATCACCATGCGCGCCCTGTGCGAGGAGAAGTTCCGCAATTTCGAGTACGGCTTGAAATTGATCGCGCGCAACACCGGTCGCACCCGGTTCCGTATCACGGGGGACGTTGTGACGGATCCCGAAACCGTGCTGTCCCGCTGGGTGGTCGAGAGCCACAAACCGGCTTGAGCGGATGATGTCACTCGGACACGGGGAGGTCGTGAAAGATTCCTTTGAGTTTTTATCGGTGGCCAGACGGCAGGAGCAGTTGTCTGCGCTCCTGCGCGACCGGATGGGCGTGCGCGGTGGGGCTATCCGGTTCATTCTCTCGCCGTACCGCATATGTCCGTTGGGCGCGCATGTGGACCATCAGGGCGGTCCGGTGCTGGGCAAGGCCATCAATGCGTTTACGGTGCTGGCCTACACGCCGCTCGCGGAGCCGGTGGTGCGCATGGTCAGCGCCAATTACCCCGGCGAGGTCCGGTTCGGGTTGTCGGACCCGGCTTCCCCGGACCGTCGGAACTGGGATCGGTATGCCCGCGGCGCCGCCCATGCCCTGCGACGACTCGGCGCAACCCGGTCCGGCTTTATCGTCGCGGCGGGGGGCGACCTGCCCGGC
>CAYRPR010000299.1:0-3847 GCA_964425945.1 uncultured Verrucomicrobiota bacterium
GGAGATCCTCGACGAATCGCTGACGCCATTGCCTGAAGGGGTGGACCGCGTGACCTATGCCACCATCACCGCCGACGGGAAACGGATCGCCTTCACCACCGCCGCCACGGAAATCTATACTGCGGCGCCCGGCAAGCAGCCCGTCAAGCGCTACGACGGACGCGACCTGACTGACGAACGGTATTCCATCCCCGCCGATATTCATTTCCTGGCCAACGAGATATATTTTTCGGATCTGGGGCGCGATGCGATCATGCGGCTCGTCGGCGACCAGGTCGCGGAACCCGTGTTCGACGAACCGATCGCCGCCAAGCTCGGATACGAAGACGGGTTTTTCGAGTGCAAGAGTTTCCAGATCACGTCCGGCCATCTCGTCCTGCCCAATAACGGCAAGGTCGTGCACATGCGGTTGGACGATCCGGTTTCGATTCAGTTGCTCGAAGAAGCCATGGGCGGACAGTCCGTCTGGATTCGCCGGGCGGTCCTGTGGCTCCAGACGGCGCTCTTCGCGGTGTCCCTGCTGGCCCTTCTCGTCCTCATCATTCGCAACGCCACGCCGGACGGCCGCCGCACCGCGCGCCAGGTCATGCTCGTGGCCGTGATGATCGTCACGGCGGTCAGCATGACCACCTACATGATCTTCAACAACATGAACCAGCGCCTCGAGGAGGAGGCCTCGCAGAACCTGCGCGGCTACCTCGAGATGGGGCGCATCCTCGTGGATGGGGACGCCGTGGACCGCATCAATCATGTGCGGCACTACATGAACGAGGATTACCAGGCCGTGCTGAAACAGCTCCAGCAGACGATAACCCGCGACGGCGCGATCGGGTCCAGCATCTATTCCGGCGTGTACAAGGTCATCGGCAACAAGGTCACCGCCTTGGCGTATCACGACGGCCTGTACAGCATCTTCTATCCGTACGATTACAACTACGATGAATCCTTCTATGCCAAGGTGGCGGATACCGGACAACCGTACATCGACGAAGTCATCGACATTTACGGCGTCTGGCTGGTTGGTGTCGCGCCGCTGTTCAATGCGAACGGGGATGTCGTGGGATTCCTGGAAGTCGGTGTGGACCAGTCCGCGCACGCCGAAGCCAACCGATCCCTGTTCCTCGGCACACTCGCCGAACTGGCGATGGTGCTGTTCGTGCTGGTATTCATCTTTCTTGAAATCGGCTTCTTCAGTTCGCACGTGTTCGATCACGAGCATCGTCACGATGAAATGGGTCTGCAACGCTACGACGAGGGCGCCTTGCGATTTGTTTCCTTCCTCGCGATCACCGGCGTGTTCCTGTCCGCGTCGTTCCTCCCGCTGTTCTCCCAGTCGCTGGCCATTCCGATCGGAAACTGGCCCATTGATGTGATCATCGGTTTCCCGCTTGTGATCGAGACCATGAGCGGCGCGGTGATCGCCGTGCTGTACGGCCATATCCGTTTCCGAACCGGACTCAAGACGGATATTGTGCTCGGCTGTCTCGTCGTGGCGGGCGGCCTGGCGGCGACCGCGCTGGCGACGACATTCCAGGCGCTGATCATCGCGCGCGTGATCGTCGGCATGGGCATGGGCCTGCTGATGATCTCCTTCCGAACGTACTTCCTGATCGAGCAGAACGAGGTCAAGAAGGAGGCGGGTATCATTGCGCTGACGGCCGGCGTGGTGGCCGGCATCAATACCGGATCCGTCTCGGGCGGCATGCTCGCCGCGCGCGTCGGCATGCAACCGGTGTTCTGGCTGCAGGCCGTTCTGCTGGTCCTGGCCGCGCTGGCGGCCTTGCTCACGCTCCGAAACCGTCACCGCCAGGTGGCCGCGCCGCACGAATTGGGCGCGCTGTCCCCGTTCCGCTTCCTGCGCGACCGCGCCGTCTGGAGCTTCTTCATCTTCGCGTTCCTGCCGATCACCGCCTGCGGCCTCTTCCTCGGCTTCCTGTTTCCGCTGTTTGCCTCCGCGCAGGGCCTGTCGACCAACGAGATCAGCTTGGCCTTCATGTTGTTCGGCGTGTGCAGTGTGTACCTGGGGCCCGCGCTGACGCGGTTGACCTCGTACCTCTTCGGCGCGCGGCGAGCCGTGGTCTTCGGCGCATTGATCATGGCGTGCGGCCTGTTGCTGTTCGCCAGCCTGCAGACGCTGGTGGCGGCGTATATCACCGTCATCCTGTTCGGCCTGACCGACAGCTTCATCTTCAATCAGGGCATGTCCTACTTCTCGTCCCTGCCCAGTACACGGCGCATCGGCGAGGACAAGGCGATGGGCGTGTACAATGTGTTTGAGTCGAGCGGCGAGGCGCTGGGCCCGCTGGCCTTCGGCCTGGCGATGGGCCTGAGTCTCGGCACCGGCATCACCGTTATCGCGGCGACGCTGGGCGTGTCCGCCATGGCCTTCCTGGCGATCAGTCACAAGCGGAAGGATAGCGGGACCTGATGGCCGGTTATCGGTATCGCAAGCAGAGCATCCGCCGGAAAATCTTCATTCCGTTTTTCGCGATTACCCTGCTGACCACGACGCTGTTCACCATCTACGGATTCATCCAGAACAACCGCGCCATCGTCAACGACATCGACAAGCGCCTGCTGATCGCCGCGCTGACGATGGAACAGCTCCTGCCCGAGGACTACTTCGACCGCGCGGTCCGTCCCGACGCCATCGATGAATACGAGCACGAGCGGAACACGCAGGTGCTCAACGTCTTTCTCGAAAACGTCGGCGCGACGTATCTGTATGCGCTGATCAAGGAGGACGACCGGTATTACTTCGTCGCCTCCGCCGAGATCGGCTGGCCGTACTGGGAGGAATACGTCAATCCCGCTCCGAACATCTATGAGCTGGAGCGGACCGGACAGGTGCATGTATCCACGACGGATGACCCGGATTACGGCCTGCTGCGTTCGGTCGTGCGGCCGGTCCGGAACGGCGGCGGGCGTAAATTCATCATCGGCGCGGACATCAACGCGCACGAGGTCACCGCGCTCAAGCAAAGGGCGTTGATGAACTTTCTCGTCATGGGCGTCGCGAGCTTTCTGGGCGCGATCATTTTCAGCTGGCTCGCCAGCCTCGCCATCACGCGGCCGTTGACGCGCCTCTCCAATTTCACCCGCAACCTGGTCGAGGGCGATTTCGCATCGTCCATCCGCGTGGACCCCGCCCTGTTTCCCGACCGCAACCAGTCCGACGACGAGGCCGCCTTGTTGGCGTACGACTTCGATCTGATGCAACAGAACCTGCAGCAACACATCGAGGAATTGAAACTCACCCAGTCGGCCCGCGAACGGGCCGAGAGCGAGTTGCGTATCGCCGGCCGGATTCAGGAGACGTTTCTGCCGGGCGCGTTCAATCCGGAACCGTTCGACGGGCGGGTGGAACTGCACGCCACGATGAAGACCGCCAAGCAGGCCAGCGGCGATTTATTCGACTATTTTGCGATGGACGACGGGCGCATCTTCTTCGCCGTGGGCGACGTGTCGGGGAAGGGGATGCCCGCCGCGCTGTTCATGTCCGCCGTGGTCGTCTTGCTGCGGTCCACCGCGCGGCTGATCCAGGACCCCGGTGAGATTCTGACCCGCGTGAACGACGCGTTGGCCGAACGGAACGAATCCTGCACGTTCGTCACCGTCCTGGTCGGCATACTCGATACGCAAACCGGCGAGGTGCAGTTCGCGAACGGCGGGCACAATCCGCCGCGACGGATCGATGCCAAAGGCGGCGTGCATGCCGTGACGGTCAAGACCAACATGGTGGTCGGACCGATGGAAGGCATTGCGTACGAGCGAGAGGGTCTGACCCTGAATCCGGGCGAGGCATTATTCCTCTATACCGATGGCGTGACGGAGGCGATGGATCTCG
>CAYRPR010000300.1:0-3841 GCA_964425945.1 uncultured Verrucomicrobiota bacterium
GGGACGCGGCGGGCCGCGGCGCCCCCCTGCCCGCCCGCCTCCGGGACGGCCGCCGCGTGGGCGACCGCCCGGCGGACGCCGCCCGTCGCGGCGCCGACTGCGTTCCTTGAAGTTCACATCCGGAGGCGGCGCCAGTAGATCGTCCTCCGGGAAAATACCCTTGAGCGGATGACCGAGGTACTTCTCGATTTCCGGCAGCATGAACGCGTCGTTTTCGCAGGCAAAGGAAATGGACACCCCGACCGCGCCCGCCCGACCGGTACGGCCAATGCGGTGGACATAATCCTCCGGATCCTCCGGCAAGTTGAAGTTCACGACGTGGCTGACCCCCTCGATGTGCAGACCGCGTCCCGCGACATCCGTCGCCACCAGGACTTGAACCTGACCCGAGCGGAACTGTTCCAGTACGCGCACGCGCTTGTCCTGCGGCACGGCGCCGCTCAGCAACCGGCAGGTCAGTCCGTACGCGGTGAGCTTGTGCGTCAGATCCTCCGAGATATCCCGCCGGTTGCAGAACACGATTACGCGCTCGGCCTGATCCTTCTTCAACGTATTGTAGAGGATCGTGAACTTCTCATCCGTGGTCGTAATGTAGACCTTCTGATCGACACTGTCCGCGGCCACCGTTTCCGGCTGAATTTCCACATTGACCGGGTCGCGCATCCATTGCGCCGCCAGCCGCGTGATTTCCGCCGTCAGGGTCGCGCTGAACAGCATGGTCTGCCGCTTGCCGGGGGGTGGAGTCTGTCGCACGATTCGCCGCACATCGGGAATAAAACCCATGTCCAGCATGCGGTCGGCCTCGTCGATGACCAGAATCTCCACCTGGCGCAGATCGATCATCTTGCGGCTGACGAAATCCAGCAGGCGGCCCGGCGTCGCGATCAACAGATCGAACGGCGCCTGCCGCAATTCACGGGCCTGCTTGTCGAAATCCATGCCGCCGAAAACGATCAGGGTGCGACAGCCGGTGAATTGGCCGATGTCGGTTGCGTCGCGGTAGATCTGCATGGTTAATTCGCGGGTCGGCGATATGACCAATGCGCGGGGCGTGCCGATCGCCGGATTCGACCGCGGTTGCGATAGGAAACGTTGGTACATGGTGATGAGGAAGGCCGCGGTCTTCCCCGTGCCGGTTTGCGCCCGGCCGTTGATATCCCGCCCCGTCAAGGCATCGGGCAACGTCGCCGCCTGAATGGGCGTCGTGTGGATGAACCCGATATGAGCCAGGGCCCGTTGAATGGAATCGTGGAGATCCAGATCCCGGAAGGCCATTTGCCCGTCGAACACCTTCACCGGGCGCGGCTCGGACTTGGGCGTTCTAGGCGCCGGATGCGCGTGATCGTTTTTCTGTTTGCGGTTCGGCTGCGATTCCGGCGCGCGCGGACGACTTGGGGCGTCCGCTCGTTTCCGGTTGGATTCCGACGTCGAGGAGGAAGTCGGATTCTTCTTTGAACCGATGTTTTCCTTTACTTTTCTAATCAACCTTCTGATCATGCGTACGTCGTTCATACCCTATCTGCCCAAGCTTGACAACAAGGCATTTTTATACCATCATATCCCGATAGAGTAAAAGTATATTTACATGTTCAATGAGGGTGGTATATCTATCCACCCTGTTTTGACGGTTGCAACACGAGAAAGGAAACAAGAAATGAAGTTGGAAACCATTTGCCTGCATGGCGGCACACAACCCGACCCGGCTACCTCAGCGCGCGCGATTCCGGTATATCGCACCACCGGGTATCAGTTCAAGGATACCGAACACGCGGCGAATCTCTTCGCGCTGAAGGAACTCGGCAATATTTATACCCGTCTCATGAATCCTACCACGGACGCGCTGGAAAAACGCGTGGCCCTGCTGGAAGGCGCGCATGAATTGGCGGGGCTCGGCGTGGCGTCCGGCACGTCCGGCATTTTCTACTCGATCATCAATCTCGCGCAGGCCGGCGACAACATCATCTCCGCGCGCAACCTGTATGGCGGAACCTACACGCAATTCAACGATATCCTCCCGACGCTGGGCATCACCGTGAAGTTCGTCGATTCACAGGATCCGCAGAACTTCGCGAAGGCCGTCGATGGGAAGACCCGCGCGCTGTTCGTCGAAAGCGTATCGAATCCGGCGCTCGAAGTGACGGACATCGAGGAAGTCGCCAAGGTCGCGCATGCGAACGGCATCCCGCTGATCGTGGATCCCACGTTTTCCACGCCCTATCTGACCCGGCCGTTTGAGTTCGGCGCCGACATCATCGTGCACTCGCTGACCAAATGGCTCGGCGGTCACGGCATCGGCATCGGCGGTGTCGTAATCGACTCGGGCCGGTTCAAATGGAACACCGGCAAACATCCGCTCTACGACACGCCGGATACGTCCTATCACGGCCTGCGCTGGGGCCATGATCTGCCGGAGATGCTGGCGCCCCTCGCCTTCATCCTCCGCATGCGCACGGTGCCGCTCCGCAACCTCGGGGCCTGCATCTCGCCGGACAATGCCTGGCTGTTCATGCAGGGCATCGAGACCCTGCCCGTCCGCATGGAGCGCCATTGCCAGAACGCGCTGGCGGTCGCTCAACACCTCACGTCCCACAAGGGCGTGGAATGGGTGCGGTTCCCCGGTTTGAAGGACGATCCGGAATACCAGAAGAACCTGAAATACCTGAAGGGCAAAGGTGGTTCCATCGTGGTCTTCGGCATCAAGGGCGGCAAGGAAGCCGGCGCGAAGTTCATCAACAGCCTGAAACTGCATTCGCACCTGGCCAATGTGGGCGACGCCAAGAGCCTGGCCATTCATCCGGCCACCACGACGCATTCCCAGCTCAACGAGGAACAGCAGCGGGACGCCGGAATCACGCCGGAACTGGTTCGCCTCTCCGTCGGGCTTGAACATATCGACGATATCATCGAAGATATCGATCGAGGCTTGCAGGCGGCGCGGGCATAGGGCCCCACCCTGCACGCTACAGGTGATGGATAGCGTGCCCGTACAAGATAGCGTGTTTTCGACGCCCGAACAGCGGACGGTTTCCACCCGTTTCTTCACGTTTGGTGAAAGCTCCACGGACCGGTTGCCCCTCCAGCATGGCGGGACCATCGGCCCGGTGACTCTCGCGTATCAGACGTACGGCACGCTCTCCCCCGCCCGCGACAACGCCATCCTGGTATTTCACGCGCTGTCCGGCAGTCAGCATGTCGCCGGTTACAATCCGGAAGTGCCCGGTATCGGAGACCGATGGACGGACGAATGCCGGGTCGGCTGGTGGGATGATTTCATCGGCTCCGGCCGCGCGTTCGATACCGACCGATTCTTTGTGATCTGCGTGAATTACCTGGGTGGATGTTACGGATCCACCGGTCCCGCGTCCATCGACCCCGCTACGGGTCGGCCCTACGGCGGGTCCTTCCCGATGATCACCATCAGTGACATCGTGGACTCACAGATCCGCCTGCTCGACGAGTTGGGCATCCATACCCTGCACGCCGCAACCGGCGCGTCGATCGGCGGGATGTTGTGCTCCAACCTCGCCGTGCGGCATCCCGATCGTGTGCGGCTCGTCATTCCCATATCTTCAAGCTTGGCGCCGAGCATACTTCAGCGGGTGCACAACTTCGAGCAGATCTACGCGATCGAAGAGGACCCCAATTATCGCGGGGGGGATAACTACGACGGCCCGCCCCCGCACAAGGGACTGGCGCTCGCCCGCATGATCGCGCACAAGAGTTACATCTCCCTGCAGACCATTGCGGATCGAGCGCGCCGCGAGATTGTGCACCGCGAAACCGACATGCAGCGCTATGATCTGACTCATCCCGTCGAATCCTACATGCTGCATCAGGGACA
>CAYRPR010000301.1:0-3840 GCA_964425945.1 uncultured Verrucomicrobiota bacterium
GATGGTGTCCGGCGCGGTGGCGGAACGCATCAAGCTCCATAGCTTCCTGATCATTACGGCGATCTATGTGGCGTTCGTCTATCCGTGGGTCGGAAGTTGGAAGTGGGGCGAAGGCTGGCTGGACGCCATGGGCTTCTACGACTTCGCCGGATCGACGCTGGTCCATTCGGTGGGCGGCTGGGCGGCGTTGGCGGGCGTGATCCTGCTCGGCCCGCGCATCGGCAAATACGTGAACGGTTCGATCAAGCCGATCATGGGACACAGCATGCCGCTGGCGACCATCGGCGTGTTCCTGCTCTGGCTCGGATGGTTCGGATTCAACGGCGGCTCGGTCCTGTCGGCCGATCCCGGCATGGTATCCCTCGTGTTTGTCACCACGGCCCTGGCCGCGGCGGCGGGCGTCATCGGCGCGATCATCCTGTCCTGGTCCATTCAGAAGAAGCCCGATCTCTCGATGGCGCTGAACGGCGCGTTGGCCGGTCTCGTGGGCATCACCGCCGGGGCGGATGCGGTCAGCGTGACCAGCGCCATCATCATCGGCCTGATCGCCGGCTTCCTCGTGGTCTTGTCGGTCATCGCGCTGGATCGCCTGCGCCTGGACGATCCGGTGGGCGCCATCTCGGTCCACCTCACCTGCGGCATCTGGGGCACGCTCGCGGTCGGCCTCTTCAGCGCCGATCACTCCTTCGTCACCCAGTTGATCGGCGTGGCGGCGTATGGCGTCACGTGCTTCATTGCGGCCTTTGTGCTATTCTACCTGGCGAAGGTCTCGATCGGCATCCGCGTGGACGAGGAGGAGGAATTGCGCGGGCTGGATATCGGCGAGCACGGCATGGAAGCCTATGCGGGCTTCGAGATCTACACCACGCAATGATGACGGAACGCTTAACAACAGGAGAACACAGATGAAACTGATTATCGCCTACATACAGCCGGAGCGCCTGAACGCGGTGAAGCAGTCGCTCTACGAGAAGGAGGTCTACCGCCTGACCGTCATGAACGCCCTCGGGTGCGGACAGCAGAAGGGCTACCACGAATCGTACCGCGGTTCGGATATCGAGGTGAACCTGCTCAAGAAGGTGCGCCTGGAGATCGCCGTCAACGACGACTTCGTGGAGCCGACGGTGGACGCCATCATCAAGGGCGCCCGCACGGGCAAGATCGGGGACGGGAAGATCTTCATTCTCGACCTGGCGGAATGTATCCGCATCCGCACGGGAGAGAAAGGCAAGGACGCCATCGGATGATAACGCGATCGTGTTGCGCCGGCGCCATGCCGCCGGGTCAACAATCTGGGGGATTGATCCCAGGCGTGACCGGCGCAACACTTTCCATCCGACAAACCTTGACGAATGAATCATAAGAACTCTTAATTAACCACCATGCTGAGTCGCGATGGGCGCGGCTCAAATGACAGAAGGAGAAAAGCAGATGAGGAAGCTGAAACACATGCTCGTATTGGGACTCACGGCGGGCGCATTGCTGGTCGGCCCGATGACGGCGCAGGCGGCGGAAGCCAACCTGACCGTCGACGTACTGTCGGCCTACGTGTTCCGCGGTGTAACCGTCAATGAGGATACCGTGGTTCAACCCGCCATCGATGTCTTCCACGAATCCGGCGTCGGATTCAATGTGTGGGGAAACTTCGATATCGGGGACTATGACGGCCAGTTCGACAAACGGGAATTCTCCGAAGTTGACCTGACCGTCTATTACTCGTTCACTTGCCCCTTCACGGCCATGGACGTAACGCTCGGATACAGCGAATTCCTCTATCCCGGACAGACCGTCGAAGATGATGAGGGCGAAACGGTCGCCTATAAGAGCGATCGCGAGTTCTGGCTGTCGGCCGAAAAGGAAGTTGTTTCCGGCCTGACGCTCGGCCTGTACGGCGCCGGCAATGCCCGCGCGTTGAAGGATTACTACTACTTCAACGCCAGCGCCGCCTACGGACTGGACGTCACGGAGGCCCTGTCGCTCGGTCTGAAGGCCCTCATCGGCTATGCCGGCAAGGACTTCGCTGCGGTCAGCGGCGGCACCGACGACGGCTTCAACGAATACCAGGTCTCGCTGAACGCCGATCTGGCCGTCACGGAATCGTTGTCCGTCGGCGCGCTGATCGCCTACACGGATAACGTCGATGACGACGTCCTGCCGGATCAGGACACGGACCTCTATGGCGGCGTGACCGTCAACTGGGCGTTCTAATCCTTCTGTAATCGATAAAAAACGCCCCGGTCTCCGGACCGGGGCGTTTTTTTCGCGATCGCCTCTTCTCCTGGAGCGCGCTCCTGTCGTCATTCCTGCGGCTGGTCCTCCTTGGTCGGACCCAGCCGCGCTCCGAAGAGGTTGAAGGCAAACGCTCCTTTCACATGAGGATTCTGCGGTCGCCCGGCGTACAAATCCGTTATAAAGAACAATATTGTAGTCTACTGACCCCAAAAAGTTACACCTTTGTAACATATCGACGGAACGATTTTTCGGAGACAATTTTGTAATCATCTGCGATTACGGTCATTGCGGAGATGTATGCGATCAGGGTGTCTTCTTGGCATGAATCCAGCTTGATTTCCCTCTGTAATATTGTATCCAGCCGTTACAGATTGTGATCGTGCCTCGCGATTTCCCGATCGGATTATCGGGGTGAGTTGCAGGCTCACCAAGAGTAGGTTAGACCGTATGCAGAGAGGAATGAAAGAGACCGTTCATCGTAAGCCCGGTTATCCGGACCCGCAAGGATTGTACGACCCGGCGTTCGAGCACGACGCGTGCGGCGTCGGACTGATCTGCAATCTGAAGGGCGTCCCCTCGCACGATATCGTTCACAAGGCGTTGCAGATCCTGGTCAATCTCACACACCGCGGCGCCTGCGGATGCGATGAAAAAACCGGCGACGGGGCCGGCATTCTGATGCAGATGCCCCACGCGTTCATGAAGAAGGTCGGCGAAGGCGAGGGCTTCCGGCTCGGTGACGAGAAGGATTTCGCGACCGGTCTCGTGTTCCTGCCGCGCAACCCGAAGGAACGCGAGTACTGCCGCAATATGTTTCGCGAAGTAATCCTGCGCGAAGGCCAGGAATTCGTCGGCTGGCGCGATGTCCCCGTACGCAACGAGTACCTGGGCGATATCGCGCGCGCGGTCGAGCCGTTCATCTCGCAGATTTTCATCCGGCGCGGACCCGTCATCAAGGACGAGGCGCATTTCGAGCGCAAACTGTACGTCATCCGGAAAGTCGTCGAAAAGGCCGTCCGCGAATCGTCGATCGAGGAGAAGAAGTATTTCTACGTTCCCAGCCTGTCGGCCCAGACATTCATCTACAAGGGGCTCCTGCTGGCGGACCAGATCGAGCCCTTCTTCCCGGACCTGGTTGACCCGGACATGGTCAGCGGCCTGGCGCTGGTACACCAGCGCTACAGCACCAACACGTTCCCGACCTGGGACCTGGCTCAACCGTTCCGTTTTCTCTGCCATAACGGCGAGATCAACACCGTCCGCGGCAATACGAACTGGATGGAGGCGCGCCAGTACAAGTTCCGGTCCGATTTGTTCGGCGACGACATGCAGAAACTGTTCCCGATCATCACGCCGGGCGTCAGCGATTCGGCGGCGCTCGATAACGCGCTGGAACTGCTCTATCACACCGGCCGGTCCCTGCCCCATGCGATGATGATGCTGATCCCCGAGGCGTGGCAGAACCACGCCACGATGGACGACGCCAAGAAGGCCTTCTATCAGTACCACGCCTCGCTGATGGAACCGTGGGACGGCCCGGCTTCGATTCCGTTCACGGACGGGAAATGCGTCGGGGCCGTGCTCGATCGTAACGGCCTGCGTCCTTCG
>CAYRPR010000302.1:0-3830 GCA_964425945.1 uncultured Verrucomicrobiota bacterium
GGCGATCGGGCAATCCTGCTTCATCCCGTTTGACGAGAACAAGGAGCGGTTCGCGCGCGGGATCGGGCGCACGTTCGTCTCGATGAATCTGTCGCAGTTTCCGGAAGCGTTGATCGAATCGGAACTGTTCGGACATCGAAAGGGCGCGTTCACGGGCGCCATGGAGCATCACGAGGGCGTACTGGCCCGTTGCCAGCCGCACGGCGCGATCTTTCTCGATGAAATCGGCGAAGTGCCGTCCACGATCCAGATCAAATTGCTGCAAGTGCTGCAGGAACGCACCTTCTCGCCGGTGGGCAGTCACGAGAATAAGCGGTTTCATGGCCGGGTCATCGCCGCGACCAACCGGTCGCCCGACGAATTATTGCGGGACCGGCGCATGCGGCCGGACTTCTACTACCGGCTTTGCTCGGACGTAATCACTGCTCCACCCCTGCGCGATCGATTGCGCGAAGATCCGGCCGAGCGCGACCGTCTGGTCGCCCATATCATTCAGCGGACCATCGGCGCATCGGCTCCGACACTCGCGGGACAAGTGGCGGAGGCGTTGGACCGCGCGCCGGGCCGGCATTACGCGTGGCCGGGCAATGTCCGCGAACTGGAACAGGCCATTCGTCGCATCTTGCTGACCGGATCGTACGAGGGCATGCCAACACCGGACATGGCGACGGGCGGCTCGCTCGAATCACGGCTTGTATACGGCGTGCGCAACGGCTCGTTCACCGCGCAGGATCTCATGGCGCACTATTGCGCCGTGCTTCACCAGCGCTTCGGCACGTACGGCGAAGTGGCACGGCGCACCGGCCTGAACTGGCGGACGGTGAAGAAACACGTGGAGAAGCTGGCGGAATAGACGATCTACTCGTTCTGCGCCCCAAAGTAGAAGCGGCGTCCCGCCGCTTGATTCGAGGCATGATCGATCATACATTTGGATCTCAGCCGAAGGAACATCATCATGAAGAAAATACTCGCGTTTGTGGATGATATCTACGAGGACCTGGAGCTGTGGTATCCGAAGATCCGGCTCGAGGAGGAAGGCTGGAAGGTGGTGGTGGCCGGGCCCCGTTCGGCCACGGTCTACAAAGGCAAACACGGCTATCCCTGCAAGTCCGATACCGACATCTCGGACGTGAACTCCGCCGACTACGATGCCCTGCTGGTGCCCGGCGGATTCGCGCCGGACAAACTACGACGTGATCCCGACGTGCTGCGGCTCGTCCGCGAATTCGACGAAGCGAAGAAACCCATCGCTTTCATCTGTCACGCCGGCTGGATACTGATCTCCGCCGGCATCCTGAAAGGCCGCAAGGCGACAAGTACGGTCGGGATCAAGGACGACATGCGCAACGCCGGCGCCGTCTGGTCCGACGAGGCGCTCGTCGTAGACGGACACCTGATCAGCTCGCGCACGCCGGTCGATCTGGCGGTGTTTGCCAAGGCGTTGGTGGAGGCGTTGAGGAAGTAGAGGAAGTGTTCCCGGCTTCGTCCCGGCCGCTACGGGTCGGGACTACGCCGAGGCAAGCAGTGTTCGGTGTTCAGTGTTCAGGCAGGCCTCTGACCGCGCTCAGAGTTTCAATGCATCTGAATACAGCCTATCTATAAAACAGATTCCGGGTGAGCCGATTCAGAGACAAGGCAGGATCGTGTTCAGGACATTCTCTTCCCTGAACACTGAAACCCGAACACTGAAACCTGTTAAGCGCCGATCTGATAGCGCGCGTAGCGCCGGATCGAAAGCGTGTCGTCCAGTTCCTTGCTCCTGGATTCGAGCAATTGGGTGATCGACTGCTCCGGATCCTTTACGAACGCCTGTTCGAGCAGACAGACCTGGGCGTAGTACTTCTCGACCTTGCCGTCGACGATCTTGTCGATGATGTTGGCCGGTTTGCCTTCAACTTGCTTGGCGTAGATGGCCTTCTCGGCGTCGAGCACATCGTTCGGAACGTCGTCGCGCTTCAGATACGCCGGATTGCTCGCGGCGATGTGCAGGGTGATGTCCTTGACCAGTTCCTTGAAGGACGGCGACTGGGTCGTCTCATCCTTCCCGCAACCAACCTCGAGCAGAATGCCGATCTTGCCGCCGAGATGGATGTAGCTGGCGATGGCGCCCTTGCCCTGCAGGTCATACTTCGTATTGCGGCGCACGATCAGGTTCTCGCCGATCGCGGCGACCTGATCCATCAACTCGCCCTTGACGGCCTCGGCGAGTTCGCCGTCGCCATGGTCACGCGCCTTGACGAGCAGATCCGCCACGAATTTCTGGAAGTTTTCGTTACGGGCGACGAAATCGGTCTCGCAATTGACCTCGATCATGACGCCGGTTTTCCCGCCGTTCAGAACTTCGGCGGCCACCAACCCCTGGTTGGCCACGCGTTCGGCGCGCTTTCCGGCGATCGCCAGTCCACGCTCGCGGAGCAGGCGTACGGCCTTGTCCTTGTCGCCGCCGGCTTCCACCAGAGCTTTCTTGCATTCCATCATGCTGACGTTCGTCGCGTCGCGAAGCTCTTTAACTTGTGCTGCGGTAATTTCCGCCATGGTCATGGTCTCCTTCATAGGATCTGATAAGTGGTTCTAATGGTGAATAGAGGTTTCGGGTTTCGGGTTACAGGGAAGAGAACGGAATGACCATT
Organism: uncultured Verrucomicrobiota bacterium; assembly: GCA_964425945.1. Lineage (GTDB taxonomy): Bacteria > Verrucomicrobiota > Kiritimatiellia > SLAD01 > SLAD01 > CAYRPR01. The sequence goes on from CAYRPR010000302.1 coordinate 2,631, forward strand.
CTGCCTGGAACCTGAACATTGACACCTGAAACCTGCTTCAGTCCTTCTTCTCGCTCTCGCCGATTTCCGGTGCGGGTGCCGGAGCAGCCGGCGCCGGTTCTGCGGGTGCGGGCGCAGGCGCCGCGGCGGCCTTGGCCGCTTTCTCGGCGGCGGCCTGCTCGCGAACCTTCTTGGCCTCGGCTTCCTTGCGTTCAGCCTCTTTGGCCCGGGCCTCGGCAATGCGGGCGTTGTCCTGCGCTTTGGCGTCGGCTTCCTTGGCTTTCCGCTCCTTCTCGCGGGCCTTGCGTTCCTCTTCGGCGGCCTTCGCCTTTGCGGCGGCTTCCGCTTCCTCGGCGGCCCGGCGGCGCGCCTCCTCGGCGGCGATGCGGGCGTACTCGTTTGACGCCTGCTGGATCGTGTCGGCGATCACCTTTACGACCAGCCGGATGGCGCGGATCGCGTCGTCGTTGCCGGGAATCGGAAAATCAATCGGGTCGGGATCGCAATTGGTGTCCACGAGCGCGACGACCGGAATGCCGAGCCGGTTGGCTTCGGCCACGGCAATGGCCTCGCGATTGACATCCACGACGAACATGGCGCCCGGCAATTTGTCCATGTCGGCGATACCGCAGAGGTTGCGGTACAGCTTCTGGTACTCGCGCCTCAACTGGGAGACTTCCTTCTTCGACGCGAGCGCCTCCATCGAGCCGTCCTTCTCCATCTTCTCCAGTTCGCGCATGCGGCCGACACTGCGGCGCACGGTCTGGATGTTGGTCAACGTGCCGCCGAGCCAGCGGTGCGTGACGTAGAACTGGTGCAATCGTTCCGCCGATTCCTTGAGCGGATCCTGCGCCTGTTTCTTGGTTCCGACGAAGAGCACCTTGCCGCCGCGCACCACCGTATCGTACAGAAACTGCTGTGCGCTTTTGAGATGGGCCAGGCTCTTGGCCAGGTCGATGATGTAGATCCCATTGCGCTGATCGAAGATGAAGCGCTTCATCTTGGGATTCCACCGTTTGGTCTGATGACCGAAGTGCAGGCCCGCTTCCAGCAGGTCCTGTATCGCTACGTCCGTACGGACTTCACCTGTCACTGCCACAGCATACCTCCGTATGTTTGTTCCCACCTTATTATAAGGTACGGGAAAATCCGCTTTGGCCCTTCGTGGCGGAAGGACACTCGCTTCCGTCCCGCATCATGGGCGGGACCCGATTAAGAGGC
>CAYRPR010000303.1:0-3823 GCA_964425945.1 uncultured Verrucomicrobiota bacterium
GCCGGCGGCCAGGGCTTTGGCCACGTCTCCCGAATGCCGGATGCCGCCATCGGCGACGACGGGGATATCGCCGCCCAGCGCATGGGCGCAGGCGTAAATGGCGGACAACTGGGGGACACCCACCCCCGCGACCACGCGCGTGGTGCAGATGGAGCCGGGACCGATGCCGACCTTTACCGCGTCGGCGCCGGCATCACGCAGGGCCCGGGCGGCTTCGGCTGTGGCAATATTCCCGGCGACGACCTCCATGTGCGGATAGCGGTTTTTGACCCAGCGCGTCATGTCGATCACACCGCGCGAATGACCGTGCGCGGTATCCACCACGATCACATCGACATGCTCCCCGGCCAGTTGCTCCACGCGGGCTTCGTCGCCCGGGCCGACGGCCGCGGCGGCGCGAAGTCGATAGTGCGCGTCGCGATTAAACAGCGGCTGCTCGTTTTCGATCAGCGAGCGTACATCGGAAAAGCTGTACAGACCGGCGAGCCGGCCGTCACGCACGATGGGCAATTTGCCGACCTTGTGCTGCAGCATGATGTTATAAGCCTGCTGGAGCGTGGTCGCGGGCGGCGCCGTGACCAGTTCGGTCGTCATCACGTCCTGAATCCGGGCGTGTGGATCGCGCGCGAACTTGATATCCCGCGAGGTCAGGATGCCGGCCAGCCGTTCCTGGTCGTCCAGAATCGGAAATCCACTGAAGTTGTAGCCTTTGGCCGCGCGCAGGCTGCGCACGTCGTCCAGCGTCTGGGCGGCGCGAAAGGTTACCGGATGGGTTATCAGGCCGTTCAGGTAATGTTTGACCGCGCGGACGCGGAGCGCCTGCTGATCGGGCGACAGGTTCTTGTGGATGACGCCGATTCCGCCGTTCATGGCCATGGCGATGGCCATGCGATCCTCCGTGACCGTATCCATCGCGGCGCTGACGAACGGGATATTCATGGTGATGGACCGCGTGAGTCGCGTGGCGATCGACGTTTCGTGGGGCAGAAAATCGGCGTATTGGGTCACCAGCGAGACGTCGTCAAACGTCAGCCCCGTATGAGGGAATGAGTCCATGAATTCGGTGAGAGCAGGGTTACGTGCCATGGCATGCGTCCTTTTGGCTTCGATACCTTGGCGATATGCGCCGGTCGAGTCAATCAGAAGATGGGGAAAAAGTGATCGGGATGCGACGACGGCTCACCCGGAGGGTTCGCCCCACCTTCTCTGTCCGGAAGTGAGCGGGTAGGGCGAACCCTCCGGGTGAGCCGCTCCGGATTCGGTCCGCCGGTTCCGGCAGAAGATATCTTGGAAATACCGCGGCGGGGCGTATACTTCCCTGCATATCGACTGTGACGCAGAATCTACAGCATGAGCTGGTTCGACTGGCGGAAGAACTGGGCCGCCAGTCGCGCCTGCATGCGGCTATCGCCGAGTGCGCGGAACGGTTCGCGGAGTCGCGGGACCTGTACGATATATTGAAGCACGCGGTGCCGATCATACGCGATCATATCGGACTGGATCGTGTAGGCATCTTCCTCTATGACGATGTGACCAAGTCCTGGCGGGGGGTGTACGGGACGGATACGGACGGTTCACTCCGGGACGAGCGTTCCATTGCCATATCGAGCGATCCCCGGATGCCGATCGTACGCGCGGCGGCCGGGGAGGGCGACGAATTCTTTACGGAGGATTTCTCCCACGATTTTCCAGACGACGACTTCATGCGGGGCGTCAAACATCACTACTTCGTGACGCTCAAGGCTCACAACCGCCTCATCGGAGGTATTTCGGTGGACAATCTGTTAACGGGGCGTCCCATTGATGACGATACGCGCGAGGATCTGCGGCGGTTTGGTCGGTACATCGCCTTGGCGATGGAAAACCTGCTCCTGGTGGATGATTTGAGGCGGGCCAACCAGGACCTCAAGGATTTCGCCCATGTGGTGTCACATGACCTGAAAGCGCCGTTGCGCGGGGTGCGCTCGCTGGCCGACTGGATGCAGGATGACTATGCGGAGCAGTTGGATGACGAAGGCAAGAAGCGGCTGGACCTGATGGTCCAGCGGATCGCGCACCTGCAGGAATTGATAGACGGGATACTGAAGTATTCGAGCGTGGAGCATGCCCGGGTGTTGATCAAGAAGGTGGACTGCGCGGCGTTGGTGCGTCATGTCATCGAGATGCTCGCGCCGCCGCCGGAGATTGAGGTGACCATGGCGCACGACCTGCCGGAACTGCACTATGACTATATTCAGCTCGAACAGGTGTTTCAGAACCTGATTGGCAACGCCGTCGCCCATCTGGGCAAACCGTCCGGACACGTCCGCATAGCCTGTCGGGACGCCGGATCCGCGTGGGAATTCAGCGTCGCCGATGACGGCGTCGGCATTTCAGAATCCGAACAGAAGCAGATGTTTACGCTCTTTCACTCCAGCGGTGCGGGGTCGGACGCGTTCAGCGGCGTGGGGCTTGCCGTGGTTCGTCGAATCGTGGAAAAGCAGGGCGGCCGGCTTTGGGTGGAATCGGCGCCGGGGAAGGGGAGTTCTTTCTTCTTTACGATTCAGAAAAACATACCATTATCCGTTCAAGGCTCCGAATCGGTTCCGGGGTAAAGCACATCATGATTGCTGTGACGACAAAAGCCCATATCCTCTTGGTGGACGATGACCCGGTCGATCAGATGGCCATAGAACGGGCCGTAACGTCCGGCCAGATTGATATCTCCTTCTCCGTGGTCGCGACGGTTGCCGATGCGGCCCGGATGCTGGCGGAGCAGAAGTTTGCAGCCGTGGTGCTGGATTATCGCCTGAAGGACGGCACGGCGTTCGACCTGATGCCTCAGATCCATGGCGTTCCGGTCCTGTTCGTTACGGGCGCCGGCAACGAATCCGTCGCTGTGCAGGCCTTGCAGGGCGGGGCGGCGGACTACTTGATCAAGGATGATGGCCGGCAGTATCTGGCCCTGCTGGCCACGCGCCTGCGCAATGTCATCGAGCGGCATCGCACTGAAAAGGCGCTGCAGATCAGCGAAGCGCGCTATCTCGATCTGTTCGACAATGCGCCGGACATGTATTTTCTCGTCAACCAGGACGGTACGGTTCTCTCCGCGAACCAATTGGGCGCCAGCCAGTTGGGCTATAGGCCCGAGGAACTGATAGGCGGTCCCGTCATGCAGGTCATCCATCCGGACGATCAACATCTGGTCGAATCCCATCTGAAGGAGGCGTTTCAGACTCCGGATGTGGTGCACCAGATGAACTTCCGCAAGGTGCGCAAGGACGGCAGTGTACTCTTCGTGTCCGAGCGCATATCGGCCGTACAGGATCAGGACGGCGGCCAGCCGGCCATGCGCATCATCTGCCGAGACATCTCGGCGGAGAAGGAGGCGGAGGAGCGGGAACGCGATTTGCGTGAACGGCTGGCCCGGAGCGAACGGCTGGAATCGCTGGCGATCCTCGCCGGCGGCGTGGCCCATGATCTGAACAACGTGTTGATGCCGATTGTGGCGTATCCCGATCTGCTGTTGGAGAAGCTGAAACCCGGTTCCCGCGAGTACGAGGACGTGCAGGAGATCAAGCGTTCGGCCATGAATGCCGCGGAAATTGTCCGCGACCTGCTGACCATGGCGCGACGGGGTCGTTACGATGCCCAACCCATAAACCTGAACGAGATCATCAAGCATTACTTCGACTCGGCGGGTTATCGCGCGCTGGTGGAGCAGTATCCCCATGTCCGCGTCACGAAGAAGATGGCCACGGACCTTCGCCTGATCGGTGCGTCCGAACCGCACATGCGCAAAGTGGTCATGAATCTCCTGATCAACGCCTTCGAATCCATCCGG
>CAYRPR010000304.1:0-3810 GCA_964425945.1 uncultured Verrucomicrobiota bacterium
AACCGCCCTGCCGGTCAGTGAACGCCGGGGCGATGGACTCGAACAACGTCCGCACGGGTTCGTTCCGGCGCAGTGTGGACAGCGCGCGACGACGCGCGGCCAAGGTCCCCTTCTTGCCCAGGGTCACCATCTTCTCCGCCAGACTGCGCGCGGCGCGAGCCTTGGGCAGGGTCGTCTTGACCCGGCTCTCGTTGATCAGGTTACAGACCATGTTGGCCAGCATCGCGTCGCGATGCGCGCCGGTCCGGCCCAGTTTGATTGTTCGCTTACGATGACGCATGACGCGATTCCTTATAGAACGGGTGTTTTGGCGTCCGTCTTGGCCGGGCGCAGCAGTTCCTCGTCGAACTGCATGCCGAGACTCAAGTCCATTTCGATCAGCTTGGCCTTGATCTCGTTCAGCGACTTCTTGCCGAAGTTGCGGTATTTCAACATCTCGGCCTCGGTCTTCTGCGCCAGCTCGCCGACGGTCGTAATGTTGGCGTTGTTCAGGCAGTTCGCCGCGCGCACGCTCAGCTCGATCTCGTTTACGCTCATCAGCAGTTTGCGGCGCAGTTCCTCGCGCTCCTCGTCAATCTGCTTCTCGCTCTCCTCGAACTCGACCAGATCCTTGTCGTAGTTGACGAAGACGTCGAGGTGATGCCGCAGGATGGCGGCGGAGACCGTCAACGCGTCGTCCGGCGAGACCCGTCCGTCGGTCCATACCTCAAGCACCAGTTTGTCGTAGTCCGTTCGGCGGCCCACGCGGGTGTTCTCCACGGCGTATTTCACGCGGCGGACCGGCGAGAACAGCGAGTCGATCGGAATCACGCCGATCTCCTGCTCTTCCTTCTTGTTCCATTCGGCCGGGCAATACCCGCGCCCCACGCGTACTTCGAGTTCGGCGACGATCTTGCCGTCGGCGTCCAGCGTGGCGATGTGGTGATCCGGATTCAGAATCTCCACGGTACCGTCGGTCTTGATGTCGCCCGCGGTCACTTCGCCGGGCCCCTTGACGTTCAGGGACAGCTTGCGCGTTTCGCGCGAGTAGGCCTTGATGAGGACGCCCTTGAGGTTGATGATGATGTCAGTGACATCCTCCACAACGCCCGGCAGGGCGCAGAATTCATGGAGCGCGCCGTCGAGCTTGATCGCGGAGATTGCGGCGCCTTCCAGCGAGGAAAGCAACACGCGGCGCAGGGAATTCCCGATGGTACGGCCGTACCCGGCCTCAAAGGGCTCGGCGACAAACAGGCCGTAGTTGGTTTGAGATTGCGCCTCGTCCTTGACGACGCGCTTGGGCATTTCGAATCGACCGAGTCGAATAGGCATAACTGATCCTCCCAGAACCGGGCGTTAGCCGGCTCGTATGGTGTTCGTTACTGTTTATTTTGAATACAGCTCGACGATGAGCTGTTCGTTGACCAGCGGCTGAATCTCCTCGCGGCTGGGTGTGTGCAGGACTTCCCCACGGAACTCGTTCTTGTCCAGCACCAGCCACGCGGGTATCCCGCGGCTTTCGGCAACATCCATAAGCGGTTTGACCACATCGCGGCTGTTCTGCTTGTTGCGCACCTGGATCACGTCGCCGGGCTTGCAGACCTGCGACGCGGTGCCGGCCTTGCGGCCGTTGACCGTGATGTGGCCGTGATTGACAAATTGACGGGCGGCCTTTCGCGAGGACGCAAAGCCCAGGCGATACACCAGGTTGTCGAGGCGCAGTTCAAGCGACTGCAACAGGCTCTCGCCGGTCATGCCTCGCTTGCGCGATGCGCGCTCGAAGTAGTTGCGGAACTGCTGTTCCTGCATGCCGTACATGCGGCGCAGGCGCTGTTTCTCGCGGAGCTGGACACCGTAGTCGGATATCTTGCTGCGGCGATGACCGTGCATGCCGGGAACGGGACGTCCGGTTTCGATCGGGCATTTCGCCATGTAACAGCGATCGCCCTTCAAAAAGAGTTTCATGCCTTCACGGCGGCATTGCTTACAGGATGGTCCGGTGTATCTACCCATGAATCAGTATCCAGTGTTCAGTGTTCAGTATTCCGTAAAATCAAACGCGGCGTCGCTTCGGGGGACGGCACCCGTTGTGCGGAATGGGCGTAACGTCCTCGATCGACGTGATGTTCAGTCCGGCGGCCTGCAGGGCGCGGATCGCGGATTCACGACCGGCGCCGGGCCCCTGGACCTTGACTTCGATTTCGTGCAATCCATGGGTCATGGCCTCACGCGCGGCTTCCTGGGCGACCATCGTGGCCGCAAACGCGGTGCTCTTGCGCGATCCCTTGAATCCGCATCGGCCGGCCGTACGCCAGGCAATGACCTGTCCGCGCGCATCGGTGATGCTGACCATCGTGTTGTTGAAGGTGGCGCGGATATGAGCGATTCCGACGGGGACATGCTTGCTGCCCTTGGTGCGTCCGCGCTTGCGCGGCTTCTCCGCCCCTTCCGCAGGCGCTTGTCCTTCGGCCTCCGCGGCCGCCGGGGCCGTCGCTTCGGTCGTCTTCACATCCTCTTTTTCCTGTTCTTCAGCCATGGATTATTATTCCTTATTTTCCGGCTTCCGCCTTGACGGCCGACCGGGCTTCCTTGCCGCGCACGGCGCCGACCGTCTTGCGCGGTCCCTTGCGCGTGCGGGCGTTCGTGCTGGTGCGCTGGCCGCGCACGGGCAATCCGCGGCGATGCCGGATGCCGCGATAGCAACTGATGCCGACCAGGCGCCGCACATTCTGCGTCACATCGCGCCGCAGATCGCCTTCCGTCAGATAGTCGGACTGCAGGATCTGAGCCAGCCGGGTGATTTCATCGTCCGCGAGATCGTCGGCTTTTTTCGCCGGATCAATATTCGCCTTTGCCACGAGGGCCCGCGCGCTCGCGGGACCGATGCCGTGAATATACCGCAAGGCGTATTCGACTCGCTTGAAACCCGGAATATCAATACCCAACACACGCGGCATGGAACCACTCCTTATCCCTGGCGCTGTTTATGGCGCGGGTTCGTACAGATAACGCGCACCACGCCCTTCCGGCGGATGACACGGCATCGCTCACAGATTCGTTTTACGGAACTTCTAACTTTCATGATCCTCTTCGCCTTCCAAATCGATACACCCTCGGGACATGTCGTAGGGTGACATCACAACCCGCACGCGATCGCCCGGATGCAGACTTCGGCGCACCCGTTCGTTGTCGCTTGACCGGGAATACGCCACCATCCGGTGTCCGTTCGGCAGTTCAGCACTGAAGGTCGCATCATCTATCATATCTCTCAGCGTCGCGTCCAGTCGAAATACCTCTTTTTTATTCATTTTTTAAGGGTCAGGATGTCCGCCCGCCCATCCCCGATGGCCACCGTATGCTCAAAATGAGCCGATGGGCGCCGGTCCCGCGTTAAAACGGTCCAGCCGTCCGCCAGGACCTCGACGGCCTCCCCCCCCAAATTGACCATGGGCTCCAGTGCGAAGGTCATCCCGGCCTTCAGGCGGGGGCCCTGCCCCGGTGGGCCATAATTCGGGATCTGGGGGTCTTCATGCATCGTCCGGCCGATCCCGTGGCCCACGAAATCCCGCACGATGGAGAACCCGTTGGCCACCACGAAGGACTCCACCGCATGCGATATGTCCGACAGGCGGGCGCCCGCCACGGCCTTCGAGATGGCCTGTTCGAGGGCCTGCTCGGTCACGGTCACCAACCGGATGATCTCCGGATCGGTCACCCCGACCATCACGGTGGTCGCGGTGTCCCCCACGAACCCGTCATACACGACGCCGAAATCCACGCTGATGATATCGCCGATTGCGATCCGCCGGGATCCGGGTATGCCATGCACCA
>CAYRPR010000305.1:0-3794 GCA_964425945.1 uncultured Verrucomicrobiota bacterium
AGATCGATCAACAGGTACTCGACGACGTTGCCGCCTTCAGCACCACCCGCGAACAGGCCGATGATATCACGATCCTGACCGTGCGGTTCCTGGGCTGAAACGCGAAGACGCGGGGATGATTCCTCTTCGCTGTCACCGCCGCCCGTTGGATTGCTTATCGAACAGATAGTGGGCGACGTACCATTCGGTGCCGTGGCGGTAGCGGAACAGTTCCTCGCAGGCCATGAAGAAGATGCGCCAGCGGTTGAACCAGGCCGTCGCCTGATCCGCTCCATACGTCCGGGCCAGGATCGGCATCACGGCCGCTTTCTTCTCGTCCTGTAGATCCAACCACGCGCGGAGCGTCCGGGCGTAGTGATTTCCGTTCACCGCCCATTGTTCGCGCAAACGGAAATCGTCCTGGAAATAGCTCAACAGGTTTTCCGACGGCATGATGCCGCCGGTAAAGAAATAGCGACCCATCCAATCATCCGCCTCCTCGGTTTCAAACGGGTAGGCGAAGGTCTTGTGGCAGAAGATGTGTACGAACAACTTCGCGTCCGGCCGGGTCCACCGCGCGATCCGGCGCAATAATTCCTCGTAGTTCCGCATGTGCTCGAACATCTCGACGGACATAACTCGGTCAAAAGACTCTTTTGTATCAAAATCATTCATGTCCGACGTGATGACCGTCAGATTGGCGAGGCCCTTCCGGCTGCCGGTCTCGTCGATGTACTGTTTCTGCGTGGCGGAATTGGATACGGCGGTGATCCGGCTGTTCGGATACTGTTCGGCCATCCAGATCGAGAGCGAACCCCAGCCGCACCCGAGTTCCAGGATATCCATGCCGTCGGCGACTTGCGCGCGTTCGCAGGTGAGTTCCAGCATCTCGTTCTCCGCCTGCGCGAGGGTGTCGATGCCCGCGGGCCAGTAGCAGGAACTGTATTTCATGCGCGGGCCGAGCACTTGGACGAAGAAATCCGTCGGCACTTCATAATGCTGTTCGTTCGCGCGTTCGGTATGCACGGCGATGGGACTGTTCTTCAGTTCCTCAACAAATTCCTCCACACCCCGCGCGCGATTCTGTTCGGCGGCTTCTTTCAGCCGTTCGGCCAGCAGGCGCCGGATACCGATCCGCGTCAGCGCGTCGGGTATCCAGCCTCGTTCAACCAGTGAGATCAATGTGTTCATCGTGATGCTTTCTTAATTCTGGTGTGCTGAGTCAACCCACCCCTTAATCCCCTCCAAGGAGGGGATATCACAGGAACATCCCCTCCAGCGGAGGGGTGTCCCGCACGTGCGGGGCGGGGTGGGTGACCGGCCTTCAACAATCGATTCGTCATCCTTTCTTAAACCAAGGGAAGAAGGCGCTCGTGGTGCGCTGATAGTCCCGGTAATCATCGCCGCGCGATGCGAGGGCCTGTTTCTCGGTGTACGGAATGCCGGTCACTTTGAAGAGAAAGAGGAACATCAGGATCGGCCCCAGCCAGGTGAGGAGATGACCCGGCGCGCCGATGCTCATCACAACATAGGTCCACCAGTGGACCCACTCGAAGAAGTAGTTCGGGTGGCGCGAGTAATTCCACAGGCCCGCGCGGCAGGTCCGGCCTTTGTTGGCCGGATCGGAACGGAAACGGGCCAGTTGCCGGTCCGCGATCGATTCTCCGGCCACCGCGATCAGCCAGATCGCCACGCCCAGAACATCCCAAAGGCCCAGCGTCGGCGCGGGATTCAGCATGACCATTAAATAAGGAATGGAGAAGACGACGACCAGCAGGGCCTGCGCCTGGAAGAAGAAAAAGAAATTGCGCGGGGCCGCGTTGCCCCAGTACTCGCGAAGGCGGGTATAGCGTCCGTCCTCTTCACGGCCCAGCACCCGGTTGAACAGGATATAGCCCGCCAGGCGGAACGACCACGCCATGACGAGCGCCGTGACCAGCCAGACGCGTGGCGCGTATCCGTCGAGCAGGATGGCGTAGAGCAGGGCGGCCAGGCCCATGCCCGCGCTCCAGCCGACATCGACAATCCCGGCATTCCCGCTTCGCCGCTGGTGCAGATACAGCGCGGTCATAAATAGGAACATGACCGCGAAGCAGTAAATGAGGGGCAGAACGATTTGATGAGTCATGGCGGCTTAATGTGCCGCAGGTTCCTGCTGTGTCAAGCAGTGCAGTGTGCCGAGACCCCAAACAAGGTCCACGGCGTGGATCCCGACGACCGGCCGGTCGGGGAATAGCTCACTTAAGGTCCCTAATGCTTTGCGGTCGTTGGGATCATTGAAGGTTGGCACAATGACCGCCGCGTTGGTTATATAGAAATTCGCGTAGCTGGCCGGCAATCGTCGCCCCTCGAAATAGAGCGGGGCGGGCATGGGCAGTTCGACCACGCGCGGCCGCTTCCCGTTCTCCAGCCGGGCGGATTGAAGCCGCTCGATATTCTCTTCCAGCGGACGGTAATTGGCGTCGCGCCGGTTCTTCTCGCGGACGATGACGAGCGTATTCTTGTTCACGAAGCGGCACAGGTCGTCCACATGACCGTGCGTATCGTCGCCCGCGATACCTTTACCTAGCCAGATGACGTTGGTCGCGCCGAGATAATCCCGGAACACCTGTTCCATGTCCTTGCGCGTGAGTCCCGGATTGCGCACCTGCACTTTCGGGTCCAGCAGGCATTCCTCGGTCGTGATCAATGTGCCGCGCCCATTGACGTCAATCGCACCGCCTTCGAGGACGACGGGGCGGTTCTTCCATATGACATCGTAGATCGGCCGTTTGAATTTCCGCGCGGCGAATGCCGGAACGGTGTTGTCGAGTTTCCAGTTCGGATATTTGGCCCAGGCGTTGAATTGGAAGTTTGCGATGGCGAGTTGATGGCGGTCGGACTCACCCCTTATTCCCCTCCCGGGAGGGGATACTTCCTCTCTTCCTCCCCTCCTTGGAGGGGGCGGGGGTGGGTTGGACTCTGTCCGGACAAAGATCGGCCCGAAATCGCGCGTCCAGCCGCGATTGGTCCGTACGACAAGCCAATCAATCTGTTTCAGATTCACGCCCGCGCGATTCAGCATGCGGCTAGCGCGATTGCGCAGGGCGGTGGACTGGACCAGAACGCGGACCCGCTCGCCGGCGGAGATCTTGCGGACCATTTCGACATAGGCCCACGGGATAGCGGCGAACTTACTGGGCCAGTCCGACCGGTTATGCGGCCAGCCGAGCCAAGTGGCCTCGTGTCGTTCCCATTCGGCGGGCATGAGGTAGCGAGCGTGTGGAGAGGTGTATGGGGTCTTAGCCATATCAGTGTTCAGTGTTCGGTGTTCAGGGGGAAATATCGAACTGAACACTGAACACTTTCTTCCCATCAACCATTAACCATCATCCATTCTCTTCTCAATTCCCCCATACGCATCGATCCGCCGGTCGCGCAGGAAGGGCCAGTTGCGGCGCACATCCTCGATCCGCGCGGTATCGATCTCGGCGATCAGGATCTCTTCCTGGTCGGTGGACGCTTCGGCGATGATGACGCCTTGCGGATCGGCGATGAACGACGAGCCCCAGAACTCGATGCCGGTGTTTCCGTCCGGGGACGGTTCGAATCCGATCCGGTTCGCCGCGGCGACATAGAGTCCATTGGCGATGGCGTGTCCGCGTTGAACGGTACGCCACGCATCGCGCTGGGCCGCGCCGTATTGTTCCTTCTCGTGCGGATGCCATCCGATCGCGGTGGGGTAGAACAGCACGAGGGCGCCCTGCAGGGCGGTGAGTCGCGCGCCTTCGGGATACCATTGATCCCAGCAGATCAGCGTGCCGATTCGTCCCGCG
>CAYRPR010000306.1:0-3784 GCA_964425945.1 uncultured Verrucomicrobiota bacterium
CGCGCCGAGTACTTCCTGGCGGATTCGGACGGGAATGACACGAAGGGCTGGTATGTGATGCCGTCCCTGTACCTGACCGACAAGGTGCACGCCGTCGCCCGGTTTGAGCAGGCGGAATCCGACAAGAAGGGCGGCATCAAAGCGCCCAGCCGGTACACGCGGGATGTGCCGGCCCTGGCCGTGCGCGAGACGCTGGACGACGCCGGCGAAGTGATCAGCAAGGTTGATCCGCAGGCGGGTGACGAATATCAGGCCGTTTATGTCGGCCTGAACTACTACCTGTCCGGCCATGCGCACAAACTGATGCTCGGTGTCGAACTCGCCGAACTGAAGAACACCGGCGCGGGCAAGCTGGAGAGCACCACGGCCTATACCGCGTGGCGCATGCTCTTCTGATTCTCCCCACAACCCCATCTCCACGACAGGCCGCGCAGTGATGCGCGGCCTGTTTTCTGTTCTATCCTTGCGTGCCCGTCAACCTAAAACGATGGAACGCGCCTCGCGGATGAAGAAGCTCTTGCATTCGTCCCAATTGAACGGTTCGAGCATGCGCGGCATGGGTTCCAACTCGGCGTCCTCGAACCATGTCAGACTTTTCAGGATGTGGTACACATTCACTCGATCCGATCCGTATTTGCGAGGCAACTCACGGAAATATTCCCGAAGCGTCGGTTTGTCGCGAAGGATGGCAAACAGGTCGACGAAATCCCGACGACTGCCCCGCCCCGATATGGCCGCCAGTTTCATCAACGCAATGTCGCGCACGTGGGCCACGTCGAAAAAGCGGTGCGGCGTGCGATCGTACAGGAAGGGATCGCGCACGCGGAAGAACGAAAGCTTTGTCCGCCGGATCAATACGGTCAATGTGTGTTCGGATTCCTGCAACGTCTCGTACCGACCTTGCGCGGCCAGGACGCCGTGAAGTGCCCGTACATCCACATCGTCTGTACGAAAGAAAACAAAATCCTCGGACAACCGATGTCCCAGTTGGAGCGCCAAACCGGTTCCGCCGGCCAGCGTCCATCCGCGCCACTGCGGCGGGGTATCCTCTCCGAGTCTCTTCAATAGGTCCAGACTGCGGGACGGGAGAATTTTTTCGTGCATGCAACCCCCTCCTTTTCCAATATTTGCCGCCAGAACACCCTTGTTCTGGGAGATACCCGCGATGCCAGCGCAATGGTCGCCAGAAATGTCCGGCGGCCCAGTGCGCGTCGAAGCGCGCGCACATCATCGAGATTGCCATAATCCAGAATGCGTTCGGCCACCCATACGGGATACCGCCGCAAATCGCCGGCCGCCAACGGGCGATCCCAGAAAAGCCGACGCCATTGCTTCTCGGGAGATATGCCGGCGCTTCGCCGTACTCGACGATCCACATTGATCGGTCGGAATTCAATATGCAGATCACAATCCAACGCGGTGGCCAGTTTCTTCAGCGTGTAGGTCTCAAACCGCGTCCAGCCGTTCTCATAACGGGACAAGGTGGCCGGCGACGTATCCGCCCGCCGCGCGAGTTCGGCCAAGGACAACCCTCTTTCCCGGCGGCGACGACGCAGCTGCGCCGATATGGATGCCCTGCAATCCATACTATTATCATATATGATAATACAAACCCGTCAGTGCTCATTTTCGTGCATTCTGTGTGTTTCGTGGGTATACTCACGAAATGAGCAGGAGTTGAGCATGATCCGACACACGAATGATATCGCAGAAGAGGCCGTGGGCGCGGGCCGGAAAACAACCCGGCAGGTGCTGATTGGGCCGGACGAGGCGCCGCATTTTGCCCTGCGCCGGTTTGTGATCCGGCCCGGCGGCGGCATGCCGCCCCACACCAACACGGTGGAACACGAGCAGTACGTGCTCGGCGGTCGCGCACGCATCGGTATCGGCGACGAAGTCCACGAGGTCCAAGCCGGCGACGCGGTGTTCATCCCGGCCGGCACGCCGCACTGGTACGAAACCACCGGCGACGAGCCCTTCGTGTTCCTGTGCGCGGTGCCGAATCTGCCGGATGAGATAAGAATGGTTAATGGTTGATGGTTTGCCGCGGCGAAGGTCCTCTGCGGCACGAAGCCGGGTTGAGGGGAAGAGAATGAGTGAACAGATCAAGATCCTGGCAATGGCGGGAAGCACCCGCAAGGATTCGTACAACAAGAAACTGATCCGCGCGGCGGGGAATATCCTGTGGGAATCGGACGTGGATATCACGTTGATCGATCTCCGCGATTATCCCCTCCCCCTCTTCGACGGCGACCTCGAAACGGATCGGGGCATGCCGGCCCCCGCCCTGGAACTGAAGAAACTGCTCATGGCGCAGGATGCGCTGATCATCTCCGCGCCTGAATATAACAATTCCGTCACGGGCGTGCTGAAGAACACGATCGACTGGATGTCGCGCACGGCGGCGGAGAACGATCCCGGCGACGTCTTCGAGGGCAAGGTCGGCGCGCTGATCAGCGCGTCGCCCGGTCATTACGGCGGCATCCGCGGCCTCCTGCACATGCGGGCGATTCTCACCTCGCTCGGGGTGCTGGTCATCCCGACACAATGCTGTATCCATCGCGCGCACGAGGCGTTTGATGAACGGGGCAAACTGAAAGATGAAAGATTCGAGAAGCGCCTGCGCGCCGTGACGAGTCAATTGCTGGATGTCACGCGGGCCATGAGCCGGTGAGACCGGCCTGGATCAGACCTCGCGCAAGGGAATGTCGAGCCGGAAGGTACTGCCACGCCCGACTTCACTCTCAACCGTGACGCGACCTCTGTGCGCCTGCGCGATGTGTTTGACAATGGACAGGCCCAGCCCCGTTCCGCCCTGCTGACGACTGCGCGATTTGTCCACGCGGTAGAATCGCTCGAAAATCCGCTCCTGGTGATCACGGGGAATACCGCATCCTTCGTCCCGGACCGCCAGATAAACCGACTTCCCATTGACGCCGGCCTCGATCCAGATCTGCCGCCCTTCATCACTGTACTTGATCGCGTTATCCACCAGATTGACCAGCGCCTGTTCGAGGAGAGGGGCGTTGATACGCGCCTGGACTTCGCGATCGCAGGTGTGATGCATGCGGATGTTCCTGGATTCCGCCTTGCCCTGGCAACTCATGACCGCGGCGTCGACGACGTCCGCCAAGCGAACCGCTTTCAGCACGATCTCGCCCCGTTCGGATTCCTGCTCGATGCGGGACAGGCTCAGCAGGTCTTCAATGATGGCATCAAGCCGGTCCGCCTGCTTGGCAATAATCTCAACAAAGCGGCGCGCGTCGTCCGGATTGTCCATCGCGCCGTCCATCAGCGTTTCGATGAAGCCCTTGATGCTGGTGATCGGCGTCTTGAGTTCGTGTGATACGTTCGCGACGAAATCGCGGCGCACATCTTCCAGCCGTCTCATGCGGGTCATATCGTTCAGCACGACCAGCGACCCGATGCGGCGGCCCCGGTTATCGGACAACGGCGTGCCGGACACACGGACGATGCGTTTGACGCGGCCGTGCAGGGTCAGGTCGCATTCCATCGGGGCGTCGGCCGACAGGGTCCGGGCGATGAACTGCTGGAGCTCGGGATTTCGGATCACGCCCGGAACGGGTCGTCCGCGGGCCTGTTGCGCGTCGATATCGAGCATCATCGTGACGGCCCGGTTGACCTCGATGATGTGCAACCCGCTGTCAACGGCCAGGATGCCTTCGGACATGCTGGCCAGCACGGCTTCCTGCTCGTTGCGCTGGCGGTTGGCGGTCTGGAAACGCTCCTCGGCGAGCCTGGGTTCGTCCAGCAACTGCGCGAT
>CAYRPR010000307.1:0-3784 GCA_964425945.1 uncultured Verrucomicrobiota bacterium
TCGGTTCCGCGTGACGTTCTCGTCGCCGCCGTGCAGCACCTTGCTGAAGAAGACCTTCATGTCGTACGGATGACCGATGGTGTCGCCGTCGGTTTGCGGAAAGGCCACGAACATCGAATAGTCGGGCCCGCTGGCGTTCACGTTTCGTTCCAGCGTGGTAAAGCGGCCCGCCGCGTCGGACAACAACGGGTTGGTGGACGAGGAATACTCGGCCAGTTTGACGCGGATGGTCGCGGCATTGGACGCGGCGATATTCACATAGTCAAACCGCCATTCGAGCGGATATTCGCTGTTGATGTTGATGCTGGGATTGACCCGCTGGGCCTCGACCCAGGCGGTCTGGCCGAGGGCATTGGTGCCGTTGCCGAACCGGCTTCCCGTCTGGCCGTCGTCATTCAGGGTGCTGGCATCCTCGATGTTGTACCAGACGCGCGTAACCGTCGGATCCGTGCGGACCACCGCGCTGTAGCGGTTGTCGAACAGCGTGTCGTTCTCCGCCGGGAACACGACCTGGCCGGTCGGGGCCATCGCATCCAGGTAGAACGTCTGATAGAAGGTGTTATAGATGGCCGCCCGTCCGCCGCGATCCAGAAACGCGCGCGCGGCGATGAAATTGAAGCCCTCGACCAGACCCGTGGAAATCACGCCGTAATCGTTATGTGGACGGTACACCGCGGCGGACGGATTGAAGTTTTCGATTTTCCACGCGCCCATCATCTTGATCTTGCGGGCGATGTCGTCCCAACTGTTCGGGAAGGGCACGTCCCAGCCGGCGTGTTCGGAGCCGTCCTGCCAGCGCGCGGCGCTGACTTTGTACCGGATGGTGGTGCCATTGGACTGGGCGGGGATGAAGCTCTCCCCCCACCAGTCGTTGGGATCCACGCCATTCACCACGTTGGTCCGCCAGAACATTTCGACGACCTTCGTATTGCCGATCCCGCGTCCGCCCGCGCCTTCCGGCCAGCTTACGCCGTCCGTGGTGTAATACAGCCACACCCGGTTGATATCGAACTGGTGACCGGTCTTCACCTGGAACCAGATGTCCGCGCGCGCCGCATCCTGCGGCGCCGGCCACATCTGCGAAAGACTCGCCGGATCGTCGGTCGTTGTATTCGGATCGTGATAGACGAAGACCGCCGTGTGCGCGCCGTCGTAGTCGTTCACGCCGTCCGACAGATTGGTGCTGAATCCCGACTGGCCGACGACGAACTGATACGTTTCCGAGCCCGGCGATCCGATCTTGTTGCGGTCGGCGTTCACCGACCCGAATTTTTCCGGGCCGATGCGCCCGTGGAAATCCGCCTGCTCATAGCCGACAAACACGTCGGTGGACAACGCGGGCGGATTGTCGCGCGGATCGCCGCCTCCGTGATTGATGCTGTTCAACGGCACGCCGCCGTTCAGCTTGAACAGCACGTTGTCCGCCGACCCGTCCACGTGCGCGAAGAAACTCAAGTTCGTGGCGGAGGTCACACGGGGCACCGCGTACATGTAGGTAAAGGGCTCGGGCACCATGTTCGTCGGATAACCGCGGTTGGGCAATCCGTGCGGATTGAACTGCGAATCGCCGTCCGGCCCCTCGCGACGCACATAGGAAATCGTATCCGCCGGCTGGCCGTCGGAGTAAATGGTGACCGGCTTGCCGCCGCCCCACTTCCACAGGTCCGACTCTTCGGGACTGCGCCACGAGAACGCGAAATAACCCGCGGGCGGAACCATGACCTTGATCTTGCCGTCGGTCACCTGGTGATAGAACTTGCCGCCGCCGTCGGAATACTGCCAGAGAATGGCGCCGTTGGGAAAAGTCGTATCGATTTCGCGATATTGTCCCTCGGAATAGTCGCGGCTGAACATGAAGAACAGCACCGTGCCGTCGGTATCGGACATGCCGCCGTCTTCGCGCTTGTCGCGCCGCTCGTAGGCCACGACCTTCTTTTCGCCGACGCCGTCCACCCACCGGGGGATCTGATCGCCGCGCGCGAAGCTGTTGTGGATGTGGACGAGGTTCGGAATGCGGTTGTCGCCGAACTGGCCGAACGGATTCGTGTTGGCATGACGAGGGAAGGCGCCGCCGCTCTCACCGAGCGTGGGGGCCTTGCGGTTGTTGTCCGTGTAGATATTCGGAATGCCGGCCCGGGTCAGGTTGATGGCATAGTGCAGGTGCTCGTTCATCGCCACGTCGTCGTCGTGGCTCTTCGCGTAGTAGATGCCCAGGTTCTTGCCAAACTGCACATGCTCCACGAATTCGGAGTGCTGAAGATCCGGCATGTTGTAATCGCCCCAGCCGACATTGTTCAGCGTCGAGTGCGTCTTGGCGTCCAGCAGGCGCATGCCCGACGCGAAGTACTCGCCGTAGCCCGGCGGCTCGCCCATGTGTTCGCCGAACACGAGCAGGTCGTCGCGAGGCAGTTCGCTCTCGAAATTGGTGTCGCGATGGTTGTCCCAGTCCGAGAACCCGCGCGTATGGTTGAACTGCCACTGGGCCTGGCCGATGTAGCCGTCGGAACTGGGATCCTTGTCGCCGTCAAGCTGGCCGAAGAAATAGGCCGGCACGTGTTTCACGGCGTCGAGACGCAACCCATCGAGCTTGGTGTAATCCACCAGCCAGCGAATCGACCGCATCAGGTACATCCAGACGTCTTCGCTGTAGTACTCCGGATTCTCCGCGATCACGTTGGTCGTGATGTCGGGATGACCGAACCCGACGTGACCGTGCACCGGATGGAAGTCATAGAACTCGGGATTGTGGGGATGACGGACGAAATAAATCTTCGGGTGGGTGGCGCCTTCGAAGGTGCCGAAATTGACGTTGGGCGTCTCGTGCGCGATGTCGATGAGGCCGGACAAGTAACGATTCTGCACCTCCCACGTATTGCCCCAGTTCACCGTGTTGTCCCACGGTCGGTAAAATCCCTCCTCGGTGACACGCAGGTGAAAATCCTCGGGCAGCATGCCGGGATAGAGATCGATGGGGGTGTTTTCGTTGTAACCGGGAATATCGAACGCCCGGTGATTCATGATGTTGTCGAAGTAGACGCGGAGACCGAACCGATGCGCGGTGCGGATGAGACGCAACATCTCCTCTTCCGTGCCGTAGCGCGTGCGGCCGCCGGTGCGCTGGGGATTGCCGCCGATGTCGAACGGATCCCAGAGATCGTAACCGACCGAAAGATCGCCACTGGCCTTTTGCGGCGGCGGCAGCCAGAGCGAGTTGTAACCCACCTCGGCAATCTCCGGCATCTTCTCGATGATTTCCTGCCAGGAATTATTGAAGAACTGGAGCATCACCTCCGGGAACGCGCGAGGTACCGGAAGCAGTAGCGAAAGCGAGAAGATTCCCGCGAAGACGAAACGAGCGATGACGTTATTCATGCAAAGCATCCCGACATTATGCGTGCTGATTTGACAAACGCAACCGATCACCACCCCATCCACCGCATGATCCGTTGCGCCACCCGGAGTAAAGCGCTTTACTAAAGCTACCCGCCCCCATAACTACGGTCAAATGAAATTCGGTGAAAAATCAATCATTCCATTAGTAAACATACACGGCGGGGCTTGCCTTATATAGGTATTCCGGATAATAAACGGTCGAACAAACGCATCGGGGCTAGAAACATGAGAAATGTCACGGAAATCGGCCATCCGCTCGTCCAGCACCATCTCGCCCGCTTAAGGGATAAGGCCACCCCGCCGGAAGAATTCCGCCATATCATCCATCGCCTGTCTGTCCTGCTGAGCTATGAGGCCACCAAAGACCTTGAGCTCAAAGAGATTACGGTGC
>CAYRPR010000308.1:0-3784 GCA_964425945.1 uncultured Verrucomicrobiota bacterium
ACCAGTTTCTTCGAGCCGGTCCCGATGGTTCGCCCCTCGGATGTGATGCGGAATTCCAGATTCGCCACCGCGCGCTTGCCGTCCACATCCATCGACGAGCCCGAGAACTCCAGGCCGGGCTCCGAACCGTCCATTTCCTGCATCGTGAACCCCATGCTGTCATAGATTACCAGGGGCCGCTGAGGATTGAACATGACGCCCTTCTTCTCCAGGAGCGGTTTGAGATAATGCGGGAAGTTCAGGCCCGAGAAGGCCACATAGCGGCGGGTGAATCCCTCGATAAAAGTCTCATCCCGGGTCACCGCCCCTGAGCGCTCGGCCTGCAGATAGAGTTTCCCGGCATCATCCACGACGTTGATGCCCCCGTCCGCCTGCTCCGTGAAGATCAAGGGCGTGCGGTCGCCCACCATATTGTGGAACTTGAACGACATGTGCTGGTGCAGGCCGAAACGGGCCAGCACAAGCGCGAAGAGCAGATCCCCCGGCACACAGAACCGGCGCGCGTCCGGATTGTGGATCGGGTTGAGGTCGCCCGCCACGCGCTTGGCAAATCGACTGGCCTGCTCCGCGGAGATCCGTATCCGCCCGTCTTCAACAACATGGAATTCATCGAGAAACATACAGCGTACACCCGCCCCCGCCCGAATCACGTCTGGCACGGAAGACAGACTGTTTTTAACATACCTCCGATCAAAGTCCACCTATCTTATCGGGGTCGCGATGAGGGTTTACTTGTCGCCCCCCGGACGCTATGATTATAGATGAATCACGTGATTGCATTGATCGGGAGCGCCGTATGAACGCACGAGTTCGAAAGTGGATCGACGATGTCCGGTTGCCCCTGCTGGCCGTCTTCCTCCTGCCGGTCCTGCCGGTCCTGACAGCCCGGGCGGGCGATGAGTTGCTCAAGAATACGAGCTTCGAGGAGCCCGAATGGCAGGCGAACGATCCCGAGAAGATCCCCAGCCGCTGGTTCAGCTTCTCCAGCACCAACAAGATCCCTCCGCAAATCTATGTATCACGCGACGTCGCGATGGAAGGGCTTCAATCCGTCCGGTTCCAGCCGCAACGCGTGGCCGACGCCTATCAGGGGCTCGGCCAGGCCATCCGGGTCGAACCGTTGGAGATGTACCGGTTTGCCGTCCACGTGTACGTCGATCCCGACGATCGCATGCGCAGCAGTGTTCGCGGTCAGCTTTCGATCGAATGGATCAACGAGCGCGATGTGGAGGTGGAACGGACGTGGGGCCCCGTCTGGGAATGGACGCTGGCCCCCGGCGAATGGCGGAAGATCGACATGACGGCCCAGGCGCACGCCGACGCCGTCGGCGCCGTATTTGTCATCACCCATTTTGATGAAAGCGCCGGGCGTGAAAGCGGTACCTTCTACATCGATGAGGCCTCCGTCAAAATGATCCCGAAGGCTCAGCCATGAAGAATGCGTCGTTCGTCCTCGTCCTCTTCCTCGTCCTCGCCCTCTCCAGCCATGCCGAACTGCTGGTCAATGGAGATTTCGAGGCGTTTGAATTTGATGAGGCCTCCAAGCGCGTGTCGCCCGAATCGTGGTTTGTGTTTTCCGGACTGGAGAATACCAATCGCGTGACCATGACCCGGTCCATCGCATTGAGCGGCCGGCAATCCATCCGCATGCGCGCCCAGCAACAGCCGCAAGCCTATCAAGGCGTATTTCAGAAGGCCGACGTGACCGAGGGCGTTCAATACGAGTTCAGCACGCAGGTCTATGTGCCGGACGCCGATCCCCTGCGACCGCCGGTCACCGGACATCTTTCCATTGAATGGCTCGACGCGGACGGCAAGGAACTGCTCCGCGAGCTGAGTCCGTCGTGGGATCACACACTGGACCGGAACCGCTGGTACCGGTTCTACATCCGATCGCGCGCGCCCAAGGACAGCGTCGCCGCCATTTTCTCCATCGTCCTGGAGGACGGCCGCATCGGCACCGGCGCCGGCTCCTTCATCGTCGACGACGCTTCGGTGCAGAGCCGGGTTTCCGCCCCCTAATTCAGACCCGATTGACCGAAATGTATCATT
Organism: uncultured Verrucomicrobiota bacterium; assembly: GCA_964425945.1. Taxonomy (GTDB): domain Bacteria; phylum Verrucomicrobiota; class Kiritimatiellia; order SLAD01; family SLAD01; genus CAYRPR01. The sequence goes on from CAYRPR010000308.1 coordinate 2,053, forward strand.
CGTATGCGCCATTTATATTGTTCTCCCGCGAATAGCGTTTTACTTCGACAGGCGGTCGGGTACTATTTCCAGTTAACGTAATCGAGCGCTTGACTGGAATCGGGCTTCCTTATCTTACATGAAAATTGATTCACGGAGTGATGACGGGGCAAGAAGCCGTCTCATCCTATTTCCCCTTCTTCTGCTTCTTGTTTTGACCCTCTTCGCGTTCCCGGCCGGCGCGGTGCAGCTCCGCGTCGCGTCCTACAACGTGCTCTTCGGCGTGGGCACCCCGGGCTCCACGGAATACAACGCGGTCAAATCCATCCTCCAGCGAATCAATCCGGACATCATTGGATTTCAGGAGTTGAGCAGCAGCGATTATGACAACTGGGTCACGCTCGCCGCCGAGCTGAATTATCCGTATCTCGCCTTTAGCACCGGCGGTCCCTTCGCGGGGTCCCACCGCCTGGGCTTCTACAGCCGTTATCCCATTACCTATTCCCGCGAAATCAAGGAGCCGGTGGGCGCGAGTGAATTCACGCGCTGGCCTCTGCACATCGTCGTGGAGGTACCGGGCGCGCTCAATCCCTTCAGCGCGTACGTCGTCCACAACAAGGCCGCATCGGCCAACTCCGACCGCTTCCGCCGCGCCATTGAACTGATGCGCACGGTCACCAACATGGCCGACTGGGTGGAGACCTACTATCTCGACACCGAATTCCTGATCATGGGCGACTTCAACGAGGACGTGTCCAGTTATCAGCCCGCGTCCTTCTCCGAACTGCCCACCGGCCTGCCCTCCACCTATGTACTGGGCGATGACGTCGTATTTCCCGTAAAATATCATCTCCACCCCACGGACAAGCCCGCGGAAATCGACATGGGACAGTTGAATATCTTCCAGGAAGCTACAACCATCGCCACCACGCATACCGCCGGCCGCCGCCTCGATTATTTCTACTTCAGCGACGAGATCATGCGCAGTCCCTACGGCGTACCGGCCGGCGAGGTCTACAATTCCGTGCGCGACAGCGGCGGCGGCCTGTTCAAGTACGGTTCCCCCCTGCCGTCCGCCACCAGCACCAATGCATCCGATCACTACCTGATCTTCACGGATTTCCACCTGATCGACCTGTTGCCCTGCCTCAACCCGGTCGTCTTCATCAGCGAGATCGTCGATCATCCCACCACGCCGGGCGCCAATTATGTGGAGCTCTATAACTCGGGTATCACCAATATCAGCCTGACGGATTATGAATTGGTGCTCTACTTGAACGGCATCGATCTCGAGACCATCCCGCTGACCGGATCCCTCCCGCCCGGCGGTACGCATATCGTCGCGGCTCACGGAACGGATTTTGCGACGGCCTACGGCCGCCAGGCCGACCGGACGAACAGCCTGCTGCTGCAGGTGGACGGCAACGACGTGGTCGCCATCAAGAATCCGGACAGCTTGCTGGTCGATATGTACGGCGCCGTCGGCGAAGTGGAGCACTCGGGCGACTACAGCATGCCGTGGGCCTATCCGGATGCCGTCGTGTACCGGGTGCCCGGCATATCCGATCCCCTGCTATACTGGAACAGCAACGAATGGACCATCGTATCCGGCATCGGCAACGCCACCCCCGGCTCGCACCTCGCCTGCACCCTGGCCGGCGTGGACACGCTCGGCCCGTGGCTGGTTCCCTCCGCCCCCTATCACACGTCGGACGTAGCGGTCGCCGTGGCCCTCTATCCCAATCTGCCGGCG
>CAYRPR010000309.1:0-3765 GCA_964425945.1 uncultured Verrucomicrobiota bacterium
TCCTGCAGCGCTACAAGGAACTGCAGGACATCATCGCGATCCTGGGCATGGACGAACTGTCCGAGGAAGATCGCCTGACCGTGGCGCGCGCCCGGAAGATTCAGCGCTTCCTGTCCCAGCCGTTCAATGTCGCCGAACAGTTTACCGGCACCAAAGGCGTCTACGTCGAGCTCGCCGACACGGTCCGCTCCTTCGCCGAAGTCCTGGACGGCAAACACGACAGCGTCCCCGAACAGGCCTTCTACATGGTCGGCCATATCGACGATGTGATGAAGAAGGCCCAATCCCTGCAGGGGTAATCGAATGTCCGCTACGTACCATCTGTCCGTCATCACCCCGCGCGGCGAGATCTTTTCGGGTGATATCGAATCGCTGGTCGCGCCCGGCGAAGAGGGTTATATCGGCGTTCTGGCCGGCCATGCCCCGATGATCGCGGCGTTGACAAATGGGGCCATGACCCTGCGCACGGGCGATGAACGGACCTTCTACGCGGTCGGGTCCGGTGTACTTGAAGTCGCCCACGGACAAGTACTGGTTCTGGTGGATGACGCGGTCAGGACCGCCAGCCTCGACGAAGCTACCGACCGGTCGCGCGAGTTGGTGCCGGAACACTCATGATTCAACGTCTCAAGACCCGCTGGGGCGTAACGAGCACGCGCCGCTTTGTCGTGATCCTGGTCGTGTTCTCCCTCACCGGCTTCGCGATCCTCTTTGTAAAGCACCCCCTGTTCAATCTGCTGGGCATCGAGCCGGATACCACGCTCTGGATCAAGATTCCGGTGGTCCTGATCGTCTATCAGATCCTGCTTATCCTTTTCGGCGCCCTGCTCGGCGAATTCCGCTTCTTCTGGGAGAAGGAGAAGAAGCTGGGCCGCTTGCTGATCCGGCCGTTCAGGCGAACGTGAATGGCGGCCTCGCCGCCGCGCCATGCATCAGGCATCCAACAAGGTGCGCGCTTTCCAATCCATGCTCTTGAGCGGGTCTGCGAGGACGGCGCCCGACACCTTCTCGACGCGCACCCCTCACCACACGTAGAGCATGAGATAGATCAGCACGCCGGTAACGGACACGTACATCCAGACCGGCCAGAGCCGGCGAACAACCTTGCGGTGGGCATCGAAGCGCCCGCGCAACGCGAACCAGAGGGCGGTCACACTGAACGGCACCACCAGCATGGCCAACGGAATATGCGAAAAGAGAATGACGAAATACACGACACGCGACGCCCCCTGCCCCTGATATTTCGTCACGGCGCTGATATTGAAGTGGTAATAGAGATAACAGGCCAGAAACAGGGCCGAGACGCCAAACGCGGAGAGCATCAGCTTCTTGTGCAGACCGGGCCTCCCCGAACGTATTGCGATCCATCCCGCGAGAAGCAGCAGCGTCGCGGTCCCGTTCAACGAGGCGTTGACGGAGGGGATCTGTTCGATGGGGATCATGTCAAAGCAGGATGTCGACCGACACCAACAGCAGCAGGATCGGCAGATAGTAGACGGACATCTTCAACACGCGACGGGCATCGTGATTCTCGGCCGTGCGCGACAAGTGAATCCCGACCTCGAGCAGGGCCAGGCCGATCACCAGCGACCCGATCAAGTAGAGTGAACCGGCCATTCCGATGAAGGCGGGGATCGCGGCCACTCCAATCAACAGGATCGAGTAACCGATGATGTGTCGGAACAGACGACGGCCCGACGGGTCAATCGACGGTAGCATCTTGAATCCGGCCTCGCGGTAATCGTCCCGGTACATCCACGCGATGGCGTAGAAATGCGGGTGCTGCCACACGAAGAGGATGGCGAACAGAATCCACGCGCCGAGCTCGACCTGTTCCGTCGCCGCGCACCAGCCGCTGACCGGCGGCAGGGCGCCGGGTATCGCGCCGATGCTCGTGTTCAGCCAAGTCCATCGCTTCAGGGGCGTATAGACGAGCACGTACAGGAACGCGGTCAACAGCACGAGAAATCCTGTGAGCGTATTGACTTGCCACACCAGCAGGCTGACGCCGAACAGGATCAACAGAATCCCGAACGTCAGCGCCGTGCCGGGATCCATCCGGCCGGACGGAATGGCGCGGTGGCGCGTGCGGATCATCCGCGCGTCGAATTCCCGTTCGAGATAGTTGTTCAGCACCGCCGCGCCCGCCGCCGCCGCGCCCGTACCGAGCAGGGACAGCACGAAGACCGGCCCGTCCACCACACCGCGACCGCCCATCAGGTATCCGATGGCGGAGGTGACCAGCACCATGAATACGATGCGGGGCTTGGATACTTCGATAAAATCTCTGATGGTTTGATTCATTCCTGATCTTTGTCGCGAGCTTTCTATTACGATCCCCCTGCCGGTTCCACATCGCCCGCGTGATCCGGCTCCAGCAAGTGATACGATCGCATCGTCAACATCATGCACAGGGCCAGAATGACCGCGCCGACGATCTGATGGATTGTACGCACCGGAATGGCTTCCGGAATGATGTATGAGAAGATTCCAAGAAACAACTGCACCTGAACGGCCAACGCAAGAACGATGGCGGGATACCGCACGGAGCCGGCGATATCGCCCAGCGCCCCCGCGCGAAAGACCAGTATGACGGCATACAGCGCCACCAGCATCGCGCCGAGAATATGCAGATGAACGCCCGCCATATGCCAGCCGGCATGACGCAGAAACGCGCCGAGTACGATCTGCAGAAAGATGACCGCTGTCGTAATCAGGCCGAGGCGGCGGACCGCATGCACCGTCGCGGCGTTTTGCGGGGCCGTAGACTGGAACCAGCGTGGCGAGGTGGCCACGGCAAGGGCCGTGAACAGACCGAAAATCAACATTCCGAGCGACGCGTGAATCATGCCCGTTACAATGCGGAGATCGATCGGATGATCCGCACCCGTCAGCGCCATGGCGGCCTGTTGGACCGTGGGACTGGATACGACCAGCACGCGGAGCCCCCCCAGCGCGCCCTGCATAACGACCAGGATCAGCGCGGTGTATCCCATACGCCGCACCCATCGTCGACGTTCCGTGCGCCACAGGATGCCGACCAGCCCGATCGTCAGGAAACCGACCAGCGTGCCGATTTGACGATGGGTCATCTCATACAGATGTCCGCCCTCCAACTGGCTCCAGGCCACAAACCATTCCCAGAACTTCAACGACCAACTGGGTTCCGTATCCCCGGCCTTCACGGTCGTCACATGCCCGCCGACGGAAACGAGGAGCAGTGTCGCGAGTGCCACCACCTTGGCAAAGCGATGGCACCAGATGCTGACGGGCAGCGGGTGATTAGGGGTGCTCATAACAGTGGAGGTCGCGTGATTCATCTTCGTAATCGCTTGTCCCATGACTTATCTCCCCGGCACAACCCATCGTCAAGCCCGTTTGGCCCGCTCCGCCTGTGCGGGGTACCCTCCGCCGGAGGGGGCGGGGGTGGTTTGCGTATTTACACACTCATTATCAACGCGGAGCTTACCGTATCACCACGCCTGCGGCTGCGGCAACCATCCGCGTGTCGTGATGTCGGAGAAGGTCAAGGCCACCATGATCAACAGCCAGACAAACCCCGATGCCGCCGTCAGCCACAGAATGCGGGGGTTGTAGCGCAGATGCATGAAATAGAGCATGACGATGTACGCCTTGATCGTGGCGATTGTGACGGCCACGAATTTGTTCAACATGCCGAGATCGTACAGGGCGACCCACACCGTCACTACGGTCAAACCCATCAACGCGGCGAAGACGGCCAGATAAACCCGCAACGGCAAGATA
>CAYRPR010000310.1:0-3743 GCA_964425945.1 uncultured Verrucomicrobiota bacterium
CCCGTCCGGGCATTGTCATCGGTCGCAAAGGCGCGGACCTGGAGCGTTTGCGCGAACAGATCGCGGCGATGACCAAGCGGGAGATTTATCTGGAAATCCGCGAAGTGAAGAACGCGGATACGAACGCCCAACTGGTGGCGGAGAGCATCGCCACGCAATTGGAGCGGCGCGTTTCGTTCCGCCGCGCGATGAAGCGGGCCATTCAGGTCGCGATGGAACTGGGCGCACAGGGCATCAAGATCAAGGTCGGCGGCCGTCTCGGCGGCGCGGAACTGGCCCGTCGCGAGGAGTACAAGCAGGGCAAGGTGCCCCTGCATACCCTGCGCGCGAACGTGGAATATGGATTTGCGGAGGCCCGCACGGTGGCCGGCAAGATCGGGATCAAGGTCTGGATCTGCCGTGAACCGGAGGAAGCGGCCGTCTAAGCGGAGAATCGACGTATGCCCTTGATGCCCAAGAGAGTCAAATTTCGCAAGGTCCAGCGAGGCAGTCGCAAAGGCATGGCCACGAAGGGCAACACCATGTCCTTCGGCGAGTACGGACTGCAATCGCTGGAGCGGGCCTGGATCACGAACATCCAGATCGAAGCCTGCCGCGTGGCGATCAACCGCGCGATGAAGCGCAAGGGCAAGCTGTGGATCCGGATTTTTCCGGATAAGCCGTTTACGAAGAAGCCGCTCGAGGTGCGCATGGGCAAGGGCAAAGGCGCCGTCGAGCACTGGGTCGCGGTCGTCAAGCCGGGCCGCATGATGTTTGAGCTGGACGGCGTACCGGAACCGCTGGCCCGTGAGGCGATGAAGCTGGCGGCGTCCAAACTGCCGATTCGCACGAGATTTGTACAGCGACACGTGGGATGATCATGAAGGCAAGCGAAATCAGGGATTTGACGCAGGAAGAACTTCAGTTGAAGTATGACGAGACCCGCAAGGAATTGTTCAACCTGCGGATGCAGAAGGCGACCGGCCAGATCGAGCGGCCCCTGCGCCTGCGCGATTTGCGTCGCGACGTCGCACGGCTCAGAACCGTTGTAAATGAACGAAAGAAGGCGGCCCAGAAGTCATGACGACCGAGACGACCAGGCAATTACGCAAACAGCGCGAGGGCCGCGTGATCAGCGCGTCCATGAACAAGACCATCGTGGTGCAGATCGAGCGGCGTGTGGCCCACGGTCTCTACGGCAAGGTGATGCGGCGCTTGAAGAAACTGCACGCGCACGATGAGAAGAACGAGGCGAAGGTCGGCGACTACGTGCGGATCATGGAGACCCGTCCGCTCAGCAAGCTGAAGCGCTGGCGCCTGGTCGAGATCATCACGCGCGCGAACACACCGGTTTCGGGTTGAGGTAATGTTGACATGATTCAGATGCAGACCAGGCTGGATGTGGCGGACAACACGGGGGCGCAATCCCTGATGTGCGTCCGCGTGTTGGGGCAGGGCAAGCGATTTGCCCGCATCGGCGACATCATCAAGGTGTCGGTCAAGGAGGCCCAGCCGAAGGGCCTGGTGAAGAAGGGCGAGGTCCACCGCGCGCTGATCGTCCGCACCCGACAGCCGATCCGTCGTTCGGACGGCAGTATCCTGCGGTTCGATCACAATGCGGCGGTCCTGGTGGACGACCAGATGAATCCGAAGGGCACCCGGATCTTCGGTCCCGTCGCGCGGGAATTGCGCGAAAAGAATTTCATGAAGATCATTTCACTGGCGCCGGAGGTCATCTGATGAGCAACGCGACCAGACGCCGGCAGAAACTGCACATCAAGAAGGGCGATCTCGTGGTCGCCATCACCGGCGAATCCGCGGTGAGCGGCAAGCCCGGCAAGGTGTTGCAGGTCCTGCCCGGGAAGCAGATGGCGCTGGTGGAAGGATTCAATTACGTGAAGAAGCACATGCGCAAGACGCAGGACAATCCGCACGGCGGCATTGTCGAGAAGGAAGCGCCGATCCATGTGTCCAATTTGAAGAAGTACGCGTCCGACGAGTCCTCGAAGCCGGCGAAGAAGCCGGCCGACGGGAAGGCCGCCGCGACGCCCAAAGGGAAAGCGACGGATTCGTAAGATATGACGCCGACGTTGAAAACCAGGTATATGAGCGAAGTGGTTCCGGCCTTGCGCGACGCGCGCGGATATCGCAATCCGCTGATGGTTCCGCGCGTGGAAAAGGTCGTCGTGAATATCGGCGTCAACACGAGCGTGGAGAAGGACGTCTTCAAGGCGGTGACGGAGGAACTCGCCCGGATCACCGGACAACGCCCGCTGATCACCAAGTCGCGGAAGAGCATTTCGAACTTCAAGCTGCGCGACGGGATGCCGATCGGCGCCAAGGTGACGCTGCGCGGCGCGCGGATGTACGAGTTTCTGGACCGTCTGATCAACGTGGCGCTGCCGCGTATCCGCGACTTCCGCGGCGTGTCGGCCAAGTCGTTTGACGGATTCGGAAACTACACGCTCGGCCTGAAGGAACAGACGATTTTCCCGGAGATCAATCCGGACAGCGTCAAGAAGGTGCAGGGCATGGACATTACGATTGTAACATCGGCTGAAACGGACGACGAAGCGCGCGAGCTGCTCCGCTTGATGGGCATGCCGTTCGCGCAATGAGGCGACCAGGCAAAGAAAGGACCCGACATTGGCGAAGACATCATTAATGGTAAAGGCGAGCCGGCCTCCGAAGTTCAAGGCGAGGACGTACAACCGCTGTAAGCGGTGCGGTCGCTCTCGCGGCTATATGCGGAAATTCCAGATGTGCCGCATTTGTTTCCGGGAACTGGCCTCCGAGGGCAAAATCCCGGGCGTCGTCAAGGCGAGTTGGTAACGCGGTAGATGGATGGCTGATTATGAGTTTGTCAGATCCCATATCGGATATGTTGACGCGGGTGCGCAATGCCCAGCGGGTGGCCCACGAGTCGGTTGAGATGCCCCATTCGCGCATGAAGAGCGAAGTGGCGCGCATCCTGAAGCGCGAGGGATATATTCGCGATTACACGACCGAGGGCGGCGCCGGCAAGCGCGTTCTGCGGGTTTACCTGAAGTACGGACCGAGCCAGGAGCCGGGCATCGAGGGATTGCGCCGGATCAGCAAGCCCGGCCTGCGCCGTTATGTGCCGGCCGACAAACTGCCGCGGGTGTTGCGGGGCATGGGCATTGCGATCCTGAGCACCTCGTCGGGCATCATGACCGACAAGGAAGCCCGCAAGCAGAAGGTGGGCGGCGAAGTGATGTGTTACGTGTGGTAGAACGAGTTTTAGGGTGGCGGATATCGATCATGTCTAGAATTGGAATACAACCGGTGGTGTTGCCGAAGGGCGTGTCGGTCAAGGTCGACGGGCGAACCGTGACCGTGGCCGGACCCAACGGGCAACTGCAGTGGGAAGCGCCGGCCTTCCTGAAGTTTGAGGTGGCCGACAACGAAGTGCGGATTGCCCGGACCCAGGAGGACAAGTTCGCCAAGTCCATGCACGGGACGGCCCGGAGTCTGATCCAGAACATGGCGCAGGGCGTCCACAAGGAATTTGTGAAGGAACTCGAAATCCAGGGCGTCGGTTTCCGGGCCCAGCAGCAGGGGCAAAAGCTCGTCATGTCGCTGGGGTACTCGCATCCGGTGGAATATACGGCGCCGGATGGCGTCAAGGTCAAGGTGACGGACAATACCCGCATCACCGTCAGCGGCGCCGACATTCAACAGGTCGGCCAGGCGGCCGCGCAAATTCGGTCGTATTATCCGGCTGAACCGTACAAGGGCAAGGG
>CAYRPR010000311.1:0-3742 GCA_964425945.1 uncultured Verrucomicrobiota bacterium
GAGATGGCTTATCTGGAATGGGTCAACTACACGCCCAAACCCCCGAAGAAGAAAAAGCCGAAGAAAGGCGAGGAAGCGGCTCCGGCCGCGGCACCCGCGAAGTCGGAGAAGGCCGAAAAGGCGGAGAAAGCGGAGAGCAAGGAAAAGAAGCCCCGCAAAAAGAAAGCCGCTGAAAAGGCCGAGTAACCAGTACTTACATTGAAATGAAAAGCCGTTGCAGACTCCTGCAACGGCTTTTTTGCTTTCGCGATGGCCGGGCCTTCGAGGCCTTGACTTCGGATAAGAGAATCTATATAGTTTTTATATGAAAACTACGTATACCATTACCGAGGCGCAGGCGCGGTTGCCGCGTCTGGTGCGGGAGACGGCCGACGGCACGGCATTTGCCATCACCCGTCACGGGGCCACCGAGGCCTATCTAATCTCGCGGGATCGCATGGAGGCCGTATTGGAGACGTTGGAACTTATGGCCAATCCGGACGCCATGAAGGCCGTGGAGAAGGATCGCAAGAAGCAGATGCGATACCGGTCCGTCGAGGCGCTTCATGACTAGGGCTCGTTCCCGCGTCCGCCTGTCGGAGCAGGTATTCGATTTCGTGCGATCCCAGCCGCCGGAATCGCGCAGGCGGCTTCGTTTAGCGTTGAGGGCACTGGATGGAGAGCAAGGCGACATCAAGCCCTTGGAGGGCGCCTTGGCGGGATACTACCGTCTGCGTTTGGGCGCCTATCGCATCGTATTCCGTTACGGGCCGACGCCACGAGGAGGACGCGGCATTTACTGTGTGTTCGCAGAACGCCGCTCGGTTGTCTATCTCCTACTGGAAGACCTGTTGTCGCGGGGCTTGAGCAGGCGGGAAGATGAGTGATTATGGAGCAGGCCTTCAGCCCTTGGTGTTTGGGAAAGAATCAATCGTCACATCCAAAGGGCTTTCTGCGAAACCGGATGCTTGGGCGGACCGACTGCCCCGCCCATGCAGGCGCTCCAACAGGTTGACCAGGCCGGGCTTCGGAGCGCGGCTGTGTCCCGACCGCGAAGCGTGTCGGGATCAGCCGCAGGCAACGATCCTACGCGTTTCACGTGCACGAAAAACCTGACCTTGGTCAGAGGCCGAACTGAAAGCCCGACTCATTGCTGATAGCGCGGGCCGCTGTTGGAACGGATGAGTTCGACCAGTTCGTCCGGGGTTTTCAGCTCCGGCTTGCCATCCGGCCAGTTGAAAACGGCGACGGAGCGGGAGAATCGGTTGGTGTGGATGATATGAACCGCGGGACCCGTGCGTGTGCCGTAGCGATCGGCGATCTCCTGAGTTCGCGCATCGGAGGGCAGGATGATTTGCACCTTAATATAGTCGCGCAGGTAACGCTGAACTTCGCCGGCCTTGAGCCCCCGGGTTTCAAACCACGACGTCAGACCTCGTTCGTTCGGAGGTGATTTCTTCCCGATATAAAGGAAGATATCCGCCCCGGTTTCCTGCTGAAGTTCCAAGGCTCTCTCGAATCCTTTGAAACCCTCCAGGAAGTGCCCCGGGATGCGCGCCTCGGCCTGTGACGAAGCCGCCGCTCCGGGACGCCCGCGATCTTGCCGCTGGGGCGGGGGCGGTGGCCAGACATCCTGGGCCAGAGAAGTTAGGGGGGAGACCGCCAGTACGATCGCCAGCAGTCCAGACATTCGGACCCACCCCCTTCCGACGTCCCGCCGCGTTCCGCTGTCGGGTGTCGCAAGACCCCTCCGGAGGAGGGGAAATTTGTTGGTATCCCCTCCTTGGAGGGGTGCCCGACTCGTCGCGCCGGAGCTTTGCGGAGGCGGAAGGGCGGGGTGGGTCGAAGCAAGCAGGATGTTGAAACGATTCTGTGTCATGATCACACCACCAGATCCCGGTTGTCCTCTTCGTCCTTAACCGTATAACCGGTATCCTGCCTCTGCAAGTTCACTTTGTTCTTCTTCGTGTACAGGTTGTACACGTCCTCCGCCGTCAGGCCCAGCGTCTGCGCGAGCGATATGACGAAATGAAACAGGTCCACCACTTCCACGCGGGCGTTCTGCTTGTCGAAGGTCTGGTACTTGGCCCACCATTTCCACGGCACGCTGTCCGTCAGCTCGGCAATTTCCTGCGAGATGGCCCGGCAATAGTTCAGGGTCCACTTCTGCTGGTCCGCCTCGCTCAACTGGCTCAAGTCCACCCCGATCTTTCGGTTCAGCTCGTCCTGCAGGCGAAAGATCTCCTTCAGCATGTCATTATCAGGCATAATCGAATTTCCCGTGTTATACTGTCCGCTTTCAGAATAGACGTTTGCTAAGGCGGCGTCAAATAGGGTATGTAACCACGGATTACACAGATATCACGGAATTTCTAAGGAAGGGTGAGCAGACGATGGAGAAAGTCATCATATTGGGCACCGGGCCGGCGGGTCTGACGGCGGCGCTGTATTCGGCGCGCGCGAATCTGGAGCCGCTCGTCATCGACGGGCTGGAGCCGGGCGGGCAGTTGACCACGACAACCGAGGTCGAGAATTATCCCGGATTCGTCGATGGGATTCAGGGCCCTGAACTGATGGATGTCATGCGCAAGCAGGCGGAACGGTTCGGCACACGCTACAAGAACGGTCTCGTGGCGTCCGCGGCGTTCAAGCCCGGCGCGCATCGCGTCACGTTGGATAGCGGCGAAGAGATCGAGGCGTTGACGGTGATCATCGCCACCGGCGCGAGCGCGAAGTATCTGGGCCTGGAATCGGAGAAGAAACTGTTGGGCCGCGGCGTGAGCGCTTGCGCAACCTGCGACGGGGCCTTCTATCGCCATGTGCCGGTCGCCGTGGTCGGGGGCGGGGACACCGCCATGGAAGAGGCGCTGTTTCTGACCCGCTTTGCGTCCAGGGTCCATGTCATTCATCGCCGCGATAAGTTCCGCGCGTCGAAGATCATGGCCGAGCGCGTGATGAAGAATGACAAGATCGAGATTCACTGGGACACGGTGGTCGAGGATGTGCTCGATGTGGAAAAGAACGAGGTGACCGGTGTGAGGATCAAGAACGTGAAGACCGCCGACGTGTCCGACCTGGAGGTGAAGGGCTATTTCTCCGCCATCGGGCATAAGCCCAATACCGATCCATTCAAGGGCCAGCTCGACATGGACGAGCGCGGCTACCTCCAAGCGAAAAACACCAGAACGAATGTTGAAGGCGTGTTCGCCGCCGGGGATGTGCAGGACGCCATTTATCGCCAAGCCGTGACGGCCGCGGGCACCGGTTGCATGGCCGCGCTGGAAGCCGAGCGTTACCTGGAAGCAAGGGGCGAATGAGCAAGGCCGAGAAGAAGCTGATTCCGAAACTGACCGACAAGGAATGGGCCACCTACCGTCGCCTGATCCGATATGCAATGCCCTACAAGGGACGACTCATCATCGGCGTCGTATTCGGCATCCTGTTCGGCGGATCGACCGCCGGCATCTTCCCGGCTTTGAAGCAGACGTTCGATCACATCTTCCTGACCGACAACATCGAATGGAGCGCGATTGTCACGGTGGCGATCGCGCTGCCGATTCTCGCGTTCCTGCGCGGTCTGGGGCACTACGTGAGCGTGTATTACATCGAATGGGTGGGCCAGCGCGTCGTGATGGATCTGCGCAACGCGATTTTCGGTCGCTTGCAGGATCTATCGGTGCTGTTCTCCTCCAAAACCAAAGCCGGCGAACTGATCTCGCGGTCGGCCAATGACACCATGCTGATCGAACGCGCCGTATCCACC
>CAYRPR010000312.1:0-3717 GCA_964425945.1 uncultured Verrucomicrobiota bacterium
CCATCGGCCCGTAGCTCCACGGGTAATAGCGCGACGTGCCGGTCTGCCGATGCATCTGCATCAAGGGCGAGAAGGCCCCGAACTGCGTCCAGCGCATGAACAGGTTGGACGGCGTGGAGCTGTGATTGCCGTCCTGGTATCCGCCGATATCGTGGCCCCAGATGGAATACCCGCTCATGGCGGCTGACTGGCCGGCCACGATGACGCTCGGAAGCCCGTTGGCCTCGCCGAAATTCGGCGAGTTGTCGCCGGCCCAGTACCCTGGATACGCGTGGGATCCGGTGAAGCCACTCCGCGCAAACAGGAGGCCATTGGTCCCGAGAACATTCCAGACCGTGCGATGGTACAGGACGTTGTAGGCGTTGCGCATTTCGATGCCGGTGCGGCCGTCCGAGTAGACGGCGGTTACGGGAATGAAGGTGTCGTCATCTGTTCCGGTTTCTCCGTCATCGGTTTTGAATCCGCCGATGGCGCCGCCGCTTTCAGCCACCAGATTGCTCAACTGCAACTGCCACCAGGCCGCCGCGTCCGGATTGGTGAAGTCCACCGGGCTCCCGCGGCCTTTCCACCAGGGCGAGATCAGCGGCGGGCCGTTCGACGACGCCAGTACGAAATATCCGTTGGCGGCGCCCTCGTCGTAATTGGAGGCCTTACCGAGGTTCTGGCCCGGTATCCCGCCGTGCTCGAAGATGGAATTGGTGTTGACGAACGGCGTCATCCACATGATGGCCTTGTAGCCGTTTGAGCGGATGAAGCCCGTCATTTCGGCGACGGAGGAGAAACCGTCCCACAGTTCCGGCGCATCGCCGGGCGCGTTGGTGGTCATGGCCCCGCCGAATTGGGTCATATTCCAGGTCAGATCGTTGTAGGCGACCTCCCAGGGCGAATCGAAGACAAAGGCCGTGGTCGGCATGCCGCGCTCGCGCAGTTTGGTCAGGACGAAGCGCACCTCGCCGCCGTTCCGCCAGATGTCGGACGACATCCACGGCGCAAACGCCCAGGCGGGCGGCACGGGTGGACGGCCGGTATAACCGGTGTAACGGGTCAGGACGTCGGTCAGCTTCGGGCCGTACACGACATTGAATTGCAGGGTGGGGAACAGGTTGCTGATGACGATACGGTCGGCGTTGCTCGCGCGCATGTCGAAGAAGCTTTCCGCCGAGGAATCCAGGTGGAACCCGTAGCCGCGCGTACTGATGAACCAGGGAGCCACCTTGTAGGATTGATCGCCCTTGTCGCCGAACGGGTCCCACGTGAGAATGCGGACGTTCCGCCCGGCCTGGTCAAATTCGTTGAATTTCTCGCCGAATCCATAGAAATGCTCTCCGGAGGAGGAGGGCGCCGTCACACGCGCGATCGAGACGTTCAGTCCGCCCCAGTGAACAACCTCGTACCGCATCACGCCTTCCTCCATGAAGGTCAACCGGCTGATAATGCTGGTCGTGGCGAGCTGCTGGACCAGTTCCAAGCCGTTGGTCAGGGGAGTGGATGAGATCACTTCGCCGATCAAATGCGATTCACCGCCGGTCTGCACGGAGGAGGGGGCGAAATGAATCTCATTGGTCAGGGGATTGCCATTCAGGTCCGGACCGACCAGCGAGATGTGTCCGGACTCGGTGTAGATGCGCGCTTCGATCAGGCCGGATGACGTTTCATTGCTGATGGCGAGGTACGCGCCCGATGGGGTGAGGGGCCACTGAACCGTGTAGGAAAAGGGGTCCGACCGGGCAACCGTTTCCAGTTCGGTCTTAAACGAAGCGCTGTCATTGCCGTACAGATAGGTCGGCAGGTGTGTGTTGAACGGTATGCGCAGGTAATACTGTACGATGTCGCCCGGTTTGAAGACGTCCGCGGGAATGATGCCGCGGTAGTATTTGTTGGTACTGCCGAAGCCGCTGGGTCCTTCTGTGAAGAACAGCATATTGACGGCGGACCATTCCGTGTTCGTGGCATGGCGATAATAGACCGTGCTTCCGGTTTGCAGCTGGTTGCCGGGATTCCCCCCAGGCCCGGTGGCCTGTGTGCCGTTGTAAATGTTGACGGCGGTGTTGGAGAAAATGGCGCTTTGCGGATGTCGCATGCGTTCCCCGCCGAGATTCGCGTCCAGAGTCGCGGGGATATGAAACGATTCGCCCAGGATCGGCTTGAAGTTGGCGTTCGTGGTCAGCACCACCCGGTCGATACGCAGTCCGTCCTCGCGCATCCACAGGTGGAATAGGTTCGTGCCGGCAGATCCGATCGAAACAGACGCCTGTCCGCCACCGGTCTGGTTGATGTTCGTCCAGATCCACCCCTCACCGGGATTATTCCAGTTCACCGCGTTCACGACGCTCGTGTCGAGTCCGTAGTGAACAGAGTCGCCATCGGCATCCAACGGCCAGCCGCGAATCCAGACGTAATGCGTCGCGGCGAGCGAGAAGTGAATGGGGAATTGAAGCTCGGGACTGGACGTAAAGACATTCGCCGCCGTCACATTGCTGTTGATGTCGGGGATCGCGTGGAGAAATCCCGTGCCGCTGTATCCGGCCACATTATTGGTGAACACCCACTGATGCGCGCCGCGAGCGATGTTCGTTATGTTCTGTTCGACCTCAAACACCACGGTGCCTGCCACGGTCGTGGCAATCTGGGCGGATGCGGGTAGATTCGCGATGCAATAGAGGAGTGGAAGAATCAGGCGAAACGATCGAGACCGCATTGGCACTGTACACCTCTCGGAATATACGAGCACTTTAACTCCCAACCAACCATGCACTTAAGTACCACGTAAGGCTTAATTGTAAAGCGCTTTACATTGACTATTCGCATTTCAATGGTTTAGTATGAAATTTTACTGAGCGCCAACGGGTCCGGACCTCACCTCGCGCGCGTCCGTAACCAAGGTTGGACAATCCAGTTAGATTCAATCGCGCGCGAAAAGCGCGGAAGCGCGGGAAAGCCGGCCGGGTAAATAATGAGTAAAACTTTAATTGCCGTTAAACTCTCCGTTCTGTCTGTCTGCTTCGCCGTCTGGCCGGTTCACGCGAATATCCAGACAAATGGGATTTTCGACTCGGTCGATATCGAGACGAACAGCCTCAACGGCAATCTGTCATTCTATTTCCAGTTGTCTCCGACAGGGATTGTGGAGGTATCGCCGTATGCGGCGGACGTCGTGCGTGTCCGGTTCCATTGGGACACGCTGTGGGCCAAGGAAGAAATCGCGATCGCCAAGGCCATCAGCAACTGGCCGTCGCTCCTTCTTGATTATACGGAGTCCTCGACGAATTTTCTCATCGAGACGGATGAACTGATTGTGGAGGTTGTCAAGAATCCGTTCCGCGTGCATTTCCGCAGTCCCGATGGATTTGACCTGCTGCGCAGTCGCCGCATAGAATACGATACCGCTTATCATCCGATCGACGACCCGACATACGATCCGGGCGGCGGAGGAAGTTCGATCTCGCAACTGCCTCAAGGCTTCAAGCTGAAGGCGACCATGGAAATGCCGGAGGACGAAGCCTACTTCGGTTTTGGCGAGTATCCGGCGCCGCTCAATCGTCGCGGGCATGATATTCAGGGCTGGAACCAGGACACCTTTGCCTGGGGCGAGTTCCGCAACCCGATGTACATGACGCTCCCGTTCTTCTACGGCGTGCGCGGTCCATCCGAGAGTCGTCCCGCCTTCGCCTACGGCATCTTCTTCAAAGGCAAGCCGCAGGAGCGCTGGGTGCCGTG
>CAYRPR010000313.1:0-3711 GCA_964425945.1 uncultured Verrucomicrobiota bacterium
CTGCGCGCGGTGGTGGACGATCTCTGCTCCGAGTCGCGGTTGAAGAGCGAGGGCCTGTTCAATCCCGCTTATGTGCGGTCCATGCTGGACGATCATTATCGCGGCGTACGCGATCACCGCAAGATGATCTGGACGCTGGTGGCGTTTCAGATGTGGCGGGATCATTACGGCGCGTGACCGCCGGGTGCACATGAGCATTGATCCGGAAAGGGTTCTCGAGTAAGGAGTAGATATGGACTTCATTGAAACGTATCTGCAGGAAACGGCGCGTATCCTGGAAGAGCTGTCCGTGCCGTCCATTCGTAAAGTGGCGGAATGTCTGGCGGCCTCCCGGGAACGCGGCGGGCGTGTCTTCGTGCTGGGTGTCGGCGGAAGCGCGGCATCCGGCTCGCATCTCGTCAATGACCTGCGCAAACTGGCGGGGATGGAGGCGTATGCGCCGACCGATAATGTGGCCGAGCTGACCGCTCGTGTAAATGACGAGGGATGGGCTTCCTGTTTCGAGGGCTGGCTGAAAGGCAGTCGACTGCGAAAGGACGATGTGGTGTTCGTGTTGTCGGTGGGCGGAGGCGATTCGGAACGCAATATCAGTCCGAATCTGGTCAGCGCCCTGAAACTGGCCAAGCAGGTGGGCGCTTCCATCGTAGGTATTGTCGGGCGGGACGGCGGTTATACGGCCAAGGTGGCGGACGCCTGTGTGATCGTACCGACGGTGAATCCGGATCATGTGACCCCTCATACGGAATCGTTCCACTCTGTCATCGGACATATTCTGGTGTCCCATCCGCTGTTGAAGGTCTCTCCGACCAAGTGGGAATCCGAGACGAAATGAGCGCCGAGCCATCCATCCCCCGGCTGGATCAATTGCGCATCAAGATCTTTTCCGATGGCGCCGACCTGGACTCCATCATCGAGGCCTATCAGCAGGGTGTGGTCAAGGGGTTCACAACTAATCCGACATTGATGTCGAAGGCGGGCATCACCAACTATCTCGCCTTTGCGCGCGAAGTGTTGCGGGTAGTCACTGATCTGCCCGTGTCGTTTGAGGTGTTTGCCGATACCTTCGACGAGATGCACCGGCAGGCCATGACCTTGAAGGCGCTCGGCGAGAATGTATATGTGAAGATTCCGATAACGAACACAAAGAAGGAATCCGCAGTCCCGCTCATCCGCAAACTGGCGGGTGAGGGGTTGAAACTGAACATCACGGCCATCCTGCCCGTATCGCAGGTTGAGGAAGTCGCGGCGGCACTGAATCCGGATGTCCCCGCGATTGTGTCCGTGTTCGCCGGCCGTATTGCGGACAGCGGTCGGGATCCGATCGCGGTCATGACCGAGTCGCTGGATATCCTGAAGCCGCTCCCCAAAGCCGAACTGCTCTGGGCCAGCCCGCGTGAGGCCCTGAACATCCTGCAGGCCGAGGCCATCGGGTGCCACATCATCACCGTAACCCCCGACCTCCTGAAGAAGGCGGCGCTGTTCGGCAAGGACCTCGAGGAATTCTCGCTGGAGACGGTCAAAATGTTCTACGATGACGCAAGAAAGAGCGGGTTCAGTATATGAAGAAGACGGAGCAAAGATCACGTAATCGCATGGAGCGGCTCACCCGGAGGGTTCGCCCTACCTCTGTTGGATATGCGTTTATGAAATGGGTGGGGCGAGGCCTCCGGCCGAGCCGCCGGTTTGTCCTCAATATTTTGGTCAGTCCTCCACCACTCCAACACTGCACTCCTCCATCAACCCGGTCTTCGCCATGATCATTACGCGCACACCTTTTCGAATCACGCTGGGAGGCGGGGGGACCGACCTTCCGTCGTTCTACGAGCAGCACGGTGGATTCGTCTTCTCGATGAGCATCAACAAGTACATGTTCATCGCCCTGAACCGGCGCTCGATTGCGGATCGCAAAATCGTCATCCGGTACAGCCAGGTCGAGACCGTCGACAGTATCGAGGAGATCAAGCATCCGCTCGCACGCGAGGCCCTTCGGCTCCACGATCTGCGGGAAAACATCGAGCTGACGAGCATCGCGGACATGCCCGGCAAGGCGGGGTTGGGATCTTCGGGGTCGTATCTGGTCGGATTGCTGACCGCCATCCGCGCCCATATCCATAAACCCGCCGGCGCCGCGGAGATCGCGGAAGAAGCCTGCCACATCGAGATGGATATTCTCAAGGAGCCGGTTGGCAAGCAGGACCAGTACATGGCGGCCTTTGGCGGGTTCCGCACGCTCGACATCGCGAAGGATGGCCGGGTGGACGTTGGAACCATAGATATGGATGTTCAGACGCGGAACGAGCTCGTTACGCGGGCCGGCATGTATTATACCGGCATTCAGCGTTCGGCGACGGCGGTGTTGAAGGATCAGGACCGCGCCGCGCGCGAAGCGGGCCGGCCGGATCATCAGCGGGTGGTGGACAGCCTGTTGCACATCAAGGAGATCGGCCATCGCATCCGCGACGCGTTTCAGCAGGGCGATCTGGACACATTCGGGAAGCTGATGGACGAGCACTGGACGCATAAGCAGAGGATGTCGCCGCGCATCAGCATTTCCGCGCTCGACGAACTCTACGAGCGGGTGAAGAAGGAATTCGGCGTGCTGGGCGGCAAGATCATCGGCGCGGGCGGCGGCGGTTTCATCATGTTGTACTGCCCGCAGAAAACCCGGGAACTGGACGCGTTCATGGCCGAACATTCCATGCCGCGCGTGGCCTATGCCCCCGCGATGCACGGCGCCAAAGTCGTCAGCGATCTCGAAGATCAGGAATGAATCAACCTTCCAGCAGTTATTTTGTAACCGGCGGAGCGGGCTTCATCGGCGCGCATCTGGTCAACCGCCTCCTCGACACCACCGGGGCGCGTGTGACCGTGTTCGATAACTTTTCGACCGGTCAACGCCGCCATTTCGGTGACCGCATCAACAATCCCCGCTTGAAGATTGTCGAGGGAGACGCGCAGGACGCGAATGCGTTGGAGAGGGCTATCGCTGGACACGACGTGGTTTATCATTTCGCGTCCAATTCCGACATCGCGCGCGCGGCGAAAGAGCCGGATATTGATTTCCGGAATGGCACGCTGTTGACGAACAACGTACTCGAAGCCATGCGCAAGACCGGTGTGCGCCGGATTGTGTTTACGTCCGGCAGTGGCGTGTATGGCGACGTGCCCCCTGAACCGATTCCCGAGGATTATTCAAAGATGATCCCGGTTTCCACCTACGGCGCATGCAAGCTGGCGAGCGAGACGCTGATCAGCGCGTACAGTTTCATGTTCGACATGCACGGCATGGTCTTCCGATTCGCGAACGTCGTCGGATCGCAACAGACGCACGGGGTGGCGTACGATTTCATTCATCGCCTGTCGAAGGACCCAACCAAACTGCTCATTTACGGCGATGGCCGGCAGAGCAAGCCGTACATCCACGTGGACGATGTGCTGGAGGCGTTCTTCCTGATCGAACGGGGAGGGGACAGCGGATATGAATACCACAATGTCGCCTCGGAGGATCATCTGACCGTGAAGGAGATCGCGGACATCGTGGTCGAGCGGATGGGCTTGAAGAATGTGGCCTATGAGTACACCGGTGGCGCGCGCGGCTGGAAGGCCGATGTGCCCATCTATCGGCTCGACACGCAGAAGATCCGCGCCCGGGAATGGAGCAACCGGCTGAATTCGCGCCAGGCGGTGGAAGCGGCAGTTGACGCCATGATT
>CAYRPR010000314.1:0-3696 GCA_964425945.1 uncultured Verrucomicrobiota bacterium
GCTTCCGATATGCCGCCCGACAAGGTGCGCGCGTCGCCGGTCCCGAAAATGGTGATGAGCCGGAACGTGTGGATCATGCCGGTGACCGTGCCGAGCAGACCGAGCAATGGCGCCGCCGCGGCGCTGACCGCCAGCGCGCCGAGATATTGCTCCACGCGCGGCGCCTGCGACAGAATCTGGTCCTGCAGGACCTCCTCCAGGTACGCCTCCTCCGCGCGCGCATGCCGGATGGCGTCCTCCAGCACCTCTTTCCACGGCGACACCAGGGATTCCGCGACGGCGTGGGCGGTCGCCGAATCCTTCATGGACAACGCATCGAGGATGTGCGTCACGCTCTCTTCCGCCTCGATATCCATGCGGCGCAAAGCCGTGAACTTGTGCAGGGCCAGCACGACGCAGGCCAGCCCGAGCGCGACGAGCGGAATCATGATGACGCCGCCGCTCCGCAGATGCTCGGTCCACGACGCCGTGGCCCGTTCGATCCGGATCGCCGACCCGCCGCTCGCGTCGAGTGGAATCAGTTGCGTTTCGCCGCGAAGTGTCGCGCCCACGGCGCGTTGATCGGCGGCGCTCATGCCGGGATGCACCATCGGTTCCGCCCCCCCCGCATCGAGCACGGCGTAGCCCGTTGCCTCGTCCGACACAAATAGAGCCATGGGCCCCAGGACCAGAAAGAGGCCCTCGCGAACGCGCCCCGCGGCATCAAGGGCCTGTCCCGCGAACGGCTGTGCGCCGATCGACGATTGAAGCTGTTCCTGAGCAAGCTCCAACAGCGGCGCCAGGACTTCCAGGGTCGCGCCGCGCTCATCGTCTCCGGCCCACAGCGCGTCGATCTGTTCGAGGGCCGGGCGATAGCGCTGGATCTGGGCCGGGTGCCATCGCGCGTCCTGCGCGCGACGAAACTCGAGCAGAAGGTTCTGCATGTGACGATACTCGCGATCGATCAGGTCGGCGCGTTCGCGCATCCGCGCGCGTTCCGTTTCCATCGCCGTGTCCGCGCGCCGAACGGCCTGCCATCGCTCGCGCACGGTGCGGACTTCGTCCTGCAGGGCGCGGACCTCGGCCGACAGCGCGGAGCGCGCCCGCTGGTGTTCCCGACGAAGATCGTTCAGTTGGGCCGTGGCGTCGGCGATGTCCTTGCGCGTTTGAACGGCGGCTTGCTCCACGGTAGTCGTCCGGGCCGGCGTCGCCAGGCCGAGAGCCGGCACGAGCAAAGTGACAGCCGATAGAATGCGCAAACTCATGGCGTCTTCACCGGCAGGGAGATGAATCGGGGCGGTATTTCCGTCCGGGACACGCGGACGGCGTCGCGAATGGCCAAGGCCAGGCTGTCATCCCGCGTCCAGACCCACGCGTCGCCGTTCCAGTGCAGGTAGCCGGCTACGCTCTGGTCGCGCGATACCGCATAGGCGGTGGACAGGCCGACGGACAGCACGTCGTATTGGCGTGGATCATCGCCGCCGAGGGACATGAGCCGCGTTTCCGCCCGCACTTCGCGTTGCAGGCGCTGCGCCTCCGCATAGTAGGCGAGGATGGCCTGGATTTTCTCGTGACGGGCCCGGTTGGCGGAACGCCGGACGGCGGCGTGCGCCTCCTCCAGCGTCTCCTGCGCAGGCGGCGGCCATTGCGCGTGCAGGCCCTCAAGGCGGCGACGATGATCCTGCGCGATACGTTCCGCGTCGCGCAGGGATTTCTCTTGTTCCTGTCGCCGCTGTTCCGATTCCGCCCGTTCTCGGTCGAAACGGTCCTGCTGGTCGTCGAGGCGCGCGAGATGCTCCTCGAGGGCGGCGCGTTCGCGCCGCAGCAGCTCCCGGGTCTGCTCGAGCGCCTGCTGTTCGTCCTGCCAGCGGAGTGTCTCCTCCCGGATATCGCGTTGGAGGGCGACCCATTGTTCGACCAGGCCGGTCAATTCCGATACGGGGACGGGATCGGCGGCGGCCGCGAAGCGGACACACAGAACGGCCAGCAGGCCGGCTGTGAACCAGCCGGCCTGCGCCATGCGTTGCCCGGTTGTTGTCGGTGCGGCGTCCATCGTTTCGAATCCAAGCGATCAGAAGGTAATTTCCAGGCCTGCGAGTGCGGCCAGCGGTTTGCCGGGCCGGGGACCCGCCGGATGGCGCGCGGCGATGTATTCCTCGTCGAACGCGTTATGCACCGATCCGACCAGCTTCACGTTGGGTTTCAAGCGGATGAAGCCCGACACATCCACCAGCACGTAGGAATCCGTCTTGCCGTAGGACGCGTTGGGCGAGCCGTCCGGCGCAAACGGCGCGTTGACATTGCTGGCCGAGGTGTAGGCGGCGTCCACATACACCACATCCAGAAATGCGCCCCAGCGATCGGTCTCCAGACCGGTTCCGACGAGGAACTGCACTTCCGGAATGTAGGGGACCTTGTTGCCCTTCTCACCGCCGGAGAAGATGGACTCGGCGTCCAGCGTGGTCGCGTCGTTGTCGAGTTCCGCCCGGGTCCAGGTCAGGGTCGCGTACCAGGGGTTACGGACGGCCCAATCGTTGGCGAGGCCCAGGTCATAGGCGATTTTGAACTCCGTTCCGTACGCGATCACATCGCCCACGTTTTCGGTGCTCGTTCCGCCGCCGATGCCGATGATGTCCGGCACGATCAGGTTGCTGAAGTCCGTGTAGAAGAACACGAGTTCGGAGTTGAAAGCGCGCCGGTCGTTGAAGCGGGCGCCGATTTCGTAGCCGATACTGGTCTCTTCCTCGATGCCGTCCTTGGCGTTTGCGCGCGGGCCGGGCACGGAAAAGCCGCGGTACACGCCGCCGAACAACTGGGCATCCTCGTTCACGTCGTAGATGACGCCGAGTCCCGGCGCGACGATATCGAGCGTCGAATCGCCTTCCGCCGTCAGTAGGTCGGGCGAGCCGGTCGTATCGAAGTCCTTGAATTCGTTCTTCACGTGCTCATAGCGGACGCCGGGCACGAAGGTCCAGCGACCGTACTTCACGGCATCCTGGACGAACACGGCGACGGCCTGCGCGTCCTCCTTGCGGTTTCCGCCGCCGCCGGGCACGCCGTTGATCCGGTCGGTGATTGTCCCGTTCGCGGCCTGCACGAACGTATCGTCGCGCTGGAATCGTTTGGCCTGGTCCTGATGCAGGCGAACGCCGACATCCAGATCGTGGGCCAGCTCACCGGTATCAAAGGTGTAGTTAACCAGCGCTTCAATGCCGGCGCTGTAATATTCCCGGTTATTGTTTCGGTACTTCAATTCGCCCGCGGCCTCGCTCTTCAGCACGGCGAGGCCGGCGGGATCGGCGATTTCGGCGCCGGTCGAACGGTCCTTGAACCAGTTGCGCTTGAATTCATTGTAGTAGGCGGTGGTCGTCAGGCGCAGTTCCGGCGTCCATTCGATATGGTGGCGCAGGTACGTGCGGGTCTGACGCGTCGAGATGTTGTCGAACCGGCTTCCCGCGTACTGGCGGTAGGGATCGCGTTTGAAATCCTCGTCGGTCAGGCCCATGTACGTCTGGTCCGCGTCCAATTCCGTGTGGCCGATCTTGAATTCAAAACGTTGATAGCGGTCCGTGTTCGGTTCCCACGACAATTTCAGCATGGGTTCGCGTTTGATGAATCCGGTGCGGTCGCCGTCTGGAAAATCGGCGGTCGTGTCGATCTCCTTGAAGCCGTCGGTGCGACGGTCGTAGTACTCGATCAGGTAGCCGATGCGGCCGG
>CAYRPR010000315.1:0-3687 GCA_964425945.1 uncultured Verrucomicrobiota bacterium
CGTCACCGCCGATCGCGTGCGGGCGCATTACGAGGCGCACATCGAGCAGTATGGCGAATTGCCCGAAGACCCGGCCGAACGCGAAGCCGCGTGGGAACAGCTCGACTACCGGATCCGCATGGACCTTGCCTCGATCGTGCAAGCCGAGTACCGGGAGAAGCGCGACGCATTTATCGATCAACTGAAATCAGATGCGGACATCCGCACCTATACGGACGCCTTGACCGAGCAGTAAGGCGTTCATCATCGGAAGGACACATCATGAAGACCTGTCTCGCCATGGCCTGCCTGCTGACCGCCCTATTGCTGACCGCCTGCGTCGACAACTCGACCACGCTTGTGCTGAACAAGGACGGGAGCGGCACCCTGATCATCCGCGAATTGTTTTCGCCGGAGCTGGCGGCGACGATTCCGGAACTGGCCGGATGGTATGACGAGGGGGCGCCGCGCACCTTTTTCGAGGGTGTGGTTCGCCGCAAGACGGAACAGCTGGGACCCGATGTACGCCTCGTTTTCACCCGCGAGATGAGCAATGCGCGCGGCTGGAAAGGCTACCAGGCGCGGTACGCGTTCCAGGACATCAATCGTGTGCGCGTGATCACCGGCGATCTGCTGGGCGACGACGGCACCCGTTTCGGCGGCTTCGCCTTTGAATTTGAAGCCGGTGAAACATCCGCGTTGAGAGTCATTCCCCTGCCCCCGGAGGAGACACTCCCGGTCGAGACTCTCGAAGCCGCGCGCGATCTACGCGTTGCGTTCCAGATCCGTGTAGCGGGCGAAATCATTGGGATTGATGAACGATATGCGACCGAAGACACGCCCAGCGCGGTCACGCTGGTGGATCTGCAGGCCAACCGCGTTCTGGGTAATGCCGACTCGAAGGACGCGCTGGCGGACACCGACGGAACCGTCGCGGAGATTTACGCCCTCGATCTCCCGGACATGACGCTCTGTAATCCGTTCGAGACTTTTACGATCGAGTTCTAGCGCAGTGCATCCAGGATCTCCTGCTTCTGGGTGCGCAGATCGTCGATCTCCTGCCGCCAGAACACGTCCCTGCCCCAATCCTCCGGCAAACGCGCGTACTTTCCATCCGCCTTCTGTCGTGCGCACCAGGCCGTGTAGTGGATGAACCGCATCGCGCGGAGCGGCTCGATCAGGCGCAACGTCTCATACGGGAACTCCAGGAACGTCTCATATCCTTCCAGCAGCAGGTTCATCTCGTCGCGCGCCCTCGCCAGTCGGTCCGGCAGAATCAGCCACAGGTCCTGAACCACCGGCCCCACGGATAGATCGTCGAAATCCAGCAGATGATACCCCTCGTCCGGCCGGTGCAGGATATTGCCGAAATGGCAGTCGGCGTGGATGCGCTGCTCCTCGACGCCATCAAAGAGCGGGACCATCAGCTCGATGACATCCCTTGCCGTGCGTTCGTACGTGTCGCGAAACTGAGACGATACGGTTCCCGAATCGAGGATATAGCGCAGGTGTTCCATCGTGGAATGACTCGGATGCAACCGGACACGGTCGCGCGGTTTCCGTTGTGCGCCTACCGCGTGCATCCGGGCGATCAGTCGTCCCAGATGGACCCATTCATTTTGCGACGGCGAATCCATCGGCCGTCCGCCTTTCTTCGGAAATACGGCGAACCACATGCCCGACAGCTCATACAACAGCGCACCGTCCGGCCCCGGTATCGGTGGCACGACCGACACCTCCGCCTCATGCAATTCCGCCAGGAAATCCATCTCGTCCTGCAGGGCGTCCCGGCTCCATCGGCCGGGGCGATAGAACTTGGCGATCACGTAGCCGCCGTCGCCCAACCCCACCTCGTACACGCGATTGATATAACTGTTCAGCGGCCGGCACAGATTCGTACAGCGACGGCCGATGGCTTCCTCCACCACGTTGATCACCGTGTCCGGCGTCAGATCTCCGAAGACGGGCGTGGCATCCGGATGCGCTCTGTCTTGCAATGTCATGCCGGTAGTATAGCGTTATGGTCATGAAAGCCCAGCCGCACATCGAGATATTCCACGCCGAGATCTGCGGCCTGTGTCATCAGGCCATGAACTACTTCCGGTCGCGGGGCTTATCCTTTGACGCCCGCGAAGTACACTGGGACGGCGAAGCCTTCATGGATTCACCCCACACCCGGGAGATGTACCGTCGATGCGGTTATGTGGACTACGTGCCCCAGATTTTCATCAATGGACGCCATATCGCCGGCTGGCGCACCCTCGAACCCCTCATACAATCCGGCGAAATCGAGCGCATTCTGTACCCTCATTCCACCTCGGGATAATAGAAAACCGGGCGCCCCGCACATGCGGGGCGCCCGGTCCATCACTCATGCACCCATTACGCCGCGAATTTCTCCCGCACCAGCCGATCCACGGACCAGCGGCCCGCGCCCGTGATCACCAGGACCAGCGCCATGGCCGCGGCCAGGATATGGAACTCGAATCCCTCACCCGCCTGTTGCCCGCTCCAGTTCATGAAGAAGCCATGCTCCAGGTGAACGGTCAGAGCGGCGACGACCATGACGCCGCCGATTCCGAACGCCGCCACGCGGGTCAGCACGCCGGCGATCAGGAACAACGCCCCGAACGATTCGGCCATGATGGCCAGGAACGCCAGGGGCGCCGGAATGCCCATGGTCTCGGTGAAGAATCCCATGGTCCCCCCGAAGCCGTAGCCGCCAAACCAGCCGAACAGCTTCTGCGCCCCGTGCGGAAACATCACCAGGCGCAGCGCCAAGCGCAGAATCAACGATCCCACGTTATCGTCCGTCCCGAACAGGTATTTGTTTATCTTGCTCATCTTCTCTCCTCCTCCGCTTACTGCTCACTGTTTACTGCCTCCCGGCCACCCAGCCGGAAATCATATATCTTGATATCAAGTTATTAAGCTAAAAAATTACAGTCGGGCTTCCACGCTCTTTCCGAGCTTCTTCATCAGACGGATCAACACGGCTCGCTCATCCGGCTTCAACACCGATACCGCTTGTTCCATGCGCTCCGCATGCTGACCGAATTCCCGCTCGATGAACCGATGCCCCCGCTCCGTCAAGCGGACCAAGGTGACCCGGCGATCGTCCGTGGAGGCCTTACGCGCGACATATCCCTTCTTCTCCAGACGGTCAATGGCGGTCGTTATCGATCCGCTGGTCAGATCCACCTTCTTCCCCAGCGTATTCACCGGCATCGATCCCTTGTGCAGCAGCACCTCCATCACCACGAAATCCGAGAAGCACATCCCCAGGGCGTCGATCGAGCGGGCGTCGTACTCTTTGAGCGCGTTGGACGCCTTCCACATCACCAGCCATACATGCGCCCCGGTTGTTTTTTCATTGTTCATACTACTACCCTACACCCCAGTTCTCTTGATGTCAAGAGATCTGGCGGAAAATAGTTCTTCCAATCATTGGAAACCGCAACCCATTGATTTTCCGATCGTTGGAAGTATGCCAACGGGATATCCGCCCCGCCAGGGACGGAGAATATTCCGCCCTCTACACGGCGGAAACGCGAACGTAGAAGCGGCGTCCCGCCGCCTTCCTGGCACGGTTCAAACGATTCCGGCGCGCACGGACGACGCCCGCTCCCACCGTATTTGATAAGGTGCTCGACCGTGGAAAGGCGCATCATATCGGATGCGTCATGAATTTCTCGGCAAAATGGCAGG
>CAYRPR010000316.1:0-3684 GCA_964425945.1 uncultured Verrucomicrobiota bacterium
ATGTAACCTACTGGAAGCAGCTCACGCGCTCCGGCAACATCCGGTTCTACGGACATGTACCACACGCCAAGATTCCCGATCTGTATGGCACATTCGATATTGTCTTGGCGCCTTACGAGGAGAAGGTGACGGTACCTGGTGGAACGTACACGTCGCGCTGGATGTCGCCGCTCAAAATCTTCGAGTATATGGCTGCCGGAAAGGCCATACTGTGTTCCGATATTCCCGTACTGCGAGAGGTGTTGGAAGATAACCGCACGGCGATGATGATTGCGCCGGGTGACCGGGATGCCTGGGTGGCTGCATTGCACAGGGTGCTGGCGGACGATGAACTCAGGCTCCGCTTGGGTGCCAATGCGCGGCGCGAACTGGAGAACAAGTACTCTTGGCGCGAACGAGCGCGCAAGGTGCTGAGGGAGGAGGCATAACGTATGAAGCAGCGACTTCTAGCTTGGCTCGAACGACGCGGATGCGGCAACTGGCTGAACCGTCTGCCTTCCCTCAACCATATCCACTTGCGCGGAACCGGACATCGGATCGATCACCGGCATGCGATTCTGACCCGATGTCTCGTGTCGCTGATAGGGCAGCGCAACGAACTGTCCGTGGGGGCAGGCACCCGATTGATTCGCCTGAAAATACTGATCGAGGGCAACGGGCATCGACTTTGTATCGGCGACGGTTGCCGGATCCGCGGAAAGATCAAGCTGGAGGACGCAAACGGTGAAATCCGGGTCGGCGACGGCACCACGATGGAGGATGCCTATCTGGGTGTGTACGACCGCGGGACGCGCATAACGATCGGCAAGGACTGCATGTTCTCCGAGCACGTAGGGTTGCGCGCGGGCGATATGCATTCCATCATCGATATGGAAACCGGCAAGCGCATCAATCCGTCGAAAGATATTGTGATAGGCGACCACGTCTGGCTAGGGCGCGGCGTGACGGTGCTCAAGGGCGCGCGCATCGGATCCCATAGCATCATCGGCGCGCACAGCGTCGTGACCGGCGACATCCCCGATCACTGCCTGGCCGTGGGTATCCCCGCCAAAGTGGTCCGTCAGGGCGTGACTTGGAGTCGGGATCGCCTGCCGGTCGAATAAACGGTTCCCTTTCGTGATCATTAACATCCAGCGCTCCTTTGATCCGTCTCGTTCACCACGCCTGGCGGACGTATGGCCGGAGTCCGTGCCGATCCGTCCCGGACAGACCGTTCTCATTAAGCCCAATCTGGTCCTGCATGAACATCTGCGCGGCGGCGATGTACGCTGTCTGATTTCGCAGGGGGAGGTGATCCGGCAGGTGCTCGACGCCGTCATCAAAGCGATGGGCGGAAAGGGGCGCATCATCATCGGCGACTCACCCCTGCAAACCACTGATTTCGCCGGGGCGCTGGACGTATCCGGCATCGGCAGGGCCGTGAACGACTTCGAGCGCGACTCCGGGATGAAGGTGGAGGTCATGGATTTCCGTCAGGTGCATGCCGACCGGGACGAGCGGGGACATATCCGCGCGTGGAAGGAAGCGCCGGGCGACCCGGCCGGTACCGTGACGTTTGACCTCGATGGCGACAGCATGCTGTGTGGTATCGAGCGGGACAGCGACAAGTTCCGCGTGTCCAACTATCAGGCCGCGGACACCATGCAGTATCACGGCCGCAACACGCACCGCTATGTGATCGCACGATCGGTGCTGGATGCCGACGTGATCATCAGCCTCCCGAAGATGAAAACCCACTGCAAGGTGGGCGTTACGCTGGCGATGAAGAATTTCGTCGGCACCGTCAGCCGCAAGCAATGCCTGGCGCATCACCGCGACGGCGGCGCGCCGCGTGGCGGCGACGAATATCCGGATTGCGGCCTGTTGAAGGCGATCAGTGTGCGGCTGGAAAACGCCATCGACGGGAATCCTCATCCGGCCCTGCTCAAGCTGGCCTATCGTGTCAACGAGCGCTTGATCAAGACGCTCGGGCTCAACCCGATACGCGATGGGGGCTGGTACGGCAATGATACCTGCTGGCGCATGACGCTGGATCTGGTCCGGATCGCCCTGTGCGGTCAGGCGGATGGAACCATGGCGGACGCGCCGCAACGTAGTATCCTGACCGTGGTCGACGGCTTGATCGCGGGAGAAGGGGAGGGCCCCCTGGAGGCGACGCCGATTCCCGCCAATACGCTGGTGTTCGCAGACAACCCCTTGCTGGCGGACATACTCACGGCGACGTTCATGGGTTTTGATTATCGGAAGATTCCGTTATTGCGGGAGGCGCTAAACAGTCATCGCTGGCCGATATGGGAGGGTTCACCGTTGGAGGCCGTGAATGCGAGGTTGAATGGAACGGCAATCACATTGCCGGAACTGGCGTCTGGCGGCGAGCGTATGAAGTTCCAGCCGCCGATGGGATGGCGCGGGCGCATGGAACTGGCATGAGTGTAAAGCGATTCGTGTTGGAAGCGGCCGCGATCAGCGGGTTGTTTGCGCTTGGCCGGCGCGTGACCCCCGAAACGCTCCGCATCCTGGCGTATCACGGGGTTCAGGACGGTGTGGACCCGGCCGTCAACTTCGACGGCTTCCAGGTTCCGGCGGACATCTTCCGGAAACAACTGGAACATCTGGCCGGATACTATCATGTGATTTCACCGCAAGAGGCGCTGCGGTCACTGCGGGGAGAGGCGGATTGGCCGGACCGCGCGGTGCTGATCACCTTCGACGACGGCTATCAGAATAACGCGACGGTCGCGGCGCCCATCCTGCGGGAATTCGGCATGTCCGCGATCCTGTTTGTGACAACCGGGTATCTCGACGGCACACACTATCCCTGGTGGTACAGCTTGCGAGAGTGTGTCCGGACGGCGGGCGCAGCATCCGTCGGCCTGCCGGGCCAACCATCGGCGATGGCGTCTCCGGAGCAGTGTATCGCGGCGTGGGAAGAATATCTCAAGAGCCTGTCCGTCGACAAGCGGGATGAGGAGTTGCGTCGTTTGCAGGAGCGGACCGGTTCCGCCGACCGCGTCATCCGGATGATGACATGGGATGAGGCGCGTTCGTTGGAGGCTGTGAGCATGGTGGTGGCTCCGCATACCGCAACGCATCCCAATCTGGGTGTCGAAGCGCCGACCCGCGCGCGTGAGGATATCCGCGTGTCGATTGAGCGGATCGGGGAGCGGCTGGGTCATGCGCCGCGCTGGTATTCCTATCCGTACGGGCGCGTCACCGATGTGGCTTCCGAGATCCCGTCTTTTCTGCAATCGCTGGGAATCGAAGCGGCGGTGACAACGGTCAGCGGGATGAATCGGCGTGGCGAAAATCGATACCTGCTCAAGCGGCTGAATGTATCCGCCGGCCATCAGGGCCGCGCGTTTGAGAAACTGCTGGCGATCGGATGATGTGCGCGGGTTTGTGTCGGTCCGGTGCGTGATATATATTGATTGTATGAGATGGCTCGTAATTATTCCGGCAGCTGTGTGCGCGGTAGGTATCGTCTCGTGCGAAAAGCGGCATCCCGATGACCAGCACTGGTACGACGCGACCAAGGCGGAGTCGTCACAAAGGGACGCATTTGTGGAGTTCCAGCAGGAACAAGGCCTGTCGGAGGCCGAAGCCAAACGCGCATACGATCACATGGACTCAATAGAAAAAACGATCGGTCGTCACCGCACGATTTCGGTGCGCGACGACGATCTG
>CAYRPR010000317.1:0-1380 GCA_964425945.1 uncultured Verrucomicrobiota bacterium
ATTCCGCAAAGGCCTGTGGCTCCACGGCAACGTGCAGAATGTTCGCGCCCTCGAAGTTCCCGGCTTCCGATACGCCATGGTAGGCGCAGAACCATTCGCCGTCCTCCGCGCCAAGGTGCCGGATCAGCTCCTCGCGGGACCAGACGTAAAATTTTCCTTCGTGCCCTTCGCTGTCCGCGTCTTCGGATGAGTGGATGCCGCCGGCCGGGTCCCGCAGGTCGCGCAGAACATAATCCAGTGTCTCGCGGCCCACGCGTCCGTACAAGGAATTGCGCGTGATCTGGAAAGCCGACAGGTAAACGGGAACAATCAGGGCCTGATCGTACAGCATCTTTTCGAAATGCGGCACGAGCCATCTCGCGTCCACCGAGTACCGATGGAATCCGCCGCCCAGCTGATCGTACAGGCCGCCGTGGGCCATCCGGTCAAGGGTCAAGCGCGCGATGCGGAGCAGATGATCGTTTCCCGTACGGATATACTGACGGAGGAGAAGGTCCAGCGCCGCGCTGGGCGGGAACTTCGGCGCGTCGCCGAAGCCGCCGTGAACCGCATCAAACGTATCG
Organism: uncultured Verrucomicrobiota bacterium; assembly: GCA_964425945.1. Classification (GTDB taxonomy): domain Bacteria; phylum Verrucomicrobiota; class Kiritimatiellia; order SLAD01; family SLAD01; genus CAYRPR01. The sequence continues at coordinate 564 of CAYRPR010000317.1, forward strand.
GACAATTCACTCGTCGCGGGAGCCAGCAAGGTGTGGGTTGGCGGTGCGCCCGGCGGAAGGCGCGCCGAGGCGTGACCGATCACGGCGCCGGCAATCTCCTGCGCGCTTTTCAGCACATCCTCGCGGCGCCGGGTCCACAGGTCATGTATTCGTTCCAATAGGGTCGGGAAGGACACCCGGCCGTACCGCTCGTCCGGCGCGAAATACGTGCCGCCGAAGAACGGCTGGAGGTCGGGCGTCAGGAATACCGTCATGGGCCAGCCGCCGCTTCCCGTCAACATCTGTACCGCCGTCATGTAGATGTCGTCCAGATCCGGACGTTCCTCGCGATCCACCTTGATGCTGATGAAGTGCCGGTTCAGAAAATCCGCGATGGCCTGGTTCTCGAACGATTCATGTTCCATGACGTGACACCAGTGACAGGCCGAGTAGCCGATGGACAGGAAGACGGGCTTGTCCTCCTTCCGGGCCCGTTGCAGGGCCACGTCGCCCCAGGGATACCAGTCGACCGGATTGTGGGCGTGTTGGAGCAGATAGGGACTGGTCTCGTGAATCAGTCGATTCGGCTTCCGTTCCGGATTATGCTCTTGGGAGGTCATGCGCCATGGCAACAATACATGCGAAGGCCGGGTATTGCGAATAGGATTTGAATACGCGCCGCGGAACGGTATAGTTTCACGCATCAACATTCACGAGGAGGAGCGCCATGGCCAACGCAACATTCAAGGGTACACCCGTCCGGACCGCGGGCGACCTGCCGGCGACGGGTTCGCAGGCACCGGACTTCACGCTGACGAACAAGGAACGCACGGAGTTC
>CAYRPR010000317.1:1390-3682 GCA_964425945.1 uncultured Verrucomicrobiota bacterium
CGCGGGCAAGAAGAAGATCCTGAGCATCGTACACAGTCTGGATACCGGCGTTTGCGTCAACTCGGCCAAACGGTTTAATGAGGAAGTGGCGAAGCTGAAGGACGTCGCGCTGATCAACATTTCGGCCGATCTCCCGTTTGCGGCCAGCCGCGTGTGCGAGAGTAACAATCTGAACAACATCGTGACGCTGTCCACTTTCCGCTCACCGGCATTCGGCAAGGATTACGGCGTGCTGGTGGTCGAGGGCGTGATCCGCGGACTGTTGGCCCGTTCCATTGTCGTCCTGGATGAAGACAACAGAGTGCTTCACACGCAACTCGGCCCGGAACTGGCCGAGGAGCCGGACTACGAGGCCGCGCTCGCGGCCGTTCGGTGACATGACTTGGCGCCGACGGAGCGGCGCCCTCCAGAGGGCCGTCGCATGTGTGTTTGGAGGGCGGCGCGCCATGGAGACGATAGATATGAACGAAGCCTTAAACGCCATTGCCGGCAATCTGGCCATTGGTCAGATTCGCCGACACATCTTCCTCTGTTGTGACCAGACCGAACCGAACTGCTGTTCGAAGGAAAAGGGACTTGAGTCGTGGACCTTTCTCAAGAAACGCCTCGACGAATTGAAGCTGACGCGGCAGGGCGGTATTTACCGGACCAAGGTCAATTGCTTCCGCATGTGTGAGCAGGGTCCGATCGCCGTGGTCTATCCGGAAGGAACCTGGTACCACTCCTGTACGCCCGATGTCCTGGAGCGAATTATCCAGGAACACCTAATCGGCGGCACTCCGGTGAAAGACTACTTGTTCATCCAGCATCCCCTGCCCGATCCCGCCGATCATGCCGGTTGAGGACATACAGCCGTATTTTTTCGACGAGGGCATCCGATTCGAGTGCGTGCATTGCGGCCAATGCTGTACCGGCCGTCCCGGCGTGGTACGTGTCACCGATGATAAAATAGACGCGATCGCGCATCATTCCGGATTATCGCGCGATCAGTTCACGGTCCGCGATGAGCCGGGGATGCGTTTGCGGGAGGAAGCCGACGGCCGCTGTATCTTCTTTGACGGACACTGCACGGTTCATGCGGTGCGTCCCTCGCAGTGCCGGACCTATCCTTTCTGGTATAAGAACATGCGATCGGAAGAACGATGGGCACAGACCTGCCGTGAATGCCCGGGCATCGGGCACGGCCGCCTGATCGCCCGGGAAGAGATTCTTCAGGCGATCCATGAATCCATGGCTTCGCCTTCTCCGTCTCCGGCCGTAGAATTAAGCGGCGGGAAGACGCTTCCACATTGAATCCGCGGACGTGACGCCTATACTATGGCGACACCCTATGCGACGGGCACTCACACAGATGACAACCATAGCGGGGCTGACCGCGTTGGAGGCCATTCGCCAGCCGATCACCCTGCTCCTGACGACAACCGCCGTGGCCTGCGTGGCGTTGTTGCCACTGGTACTTACCCACACGCTGGGCGAATCCGAGAAAGTCGTTCGCGACAGCGCGCTCGCCCTGCAGTTCTTCTTCGGTGTGATCATCGGCGCCTACGTCTCCTGCGCGTCTATCACGCATGAAATACGGCGTGGCACGGTTTCGGCCATTCTCAGCAAACCGGTTCAGCGACCGTCCTTCTTTCTGGCCAAGTACCTCGGCGTCTCGGCCGTGATGCTTGTCTATGGTCTGATCATGCTCGTAGCCGTCCTGTTATGCGTTCGCACGGCGCATGATGCCCACTTGATCGACTGGTGGGCGGCGGGTCCTTTGCTTGCGGCCCTGACGCTCGCCTATGCGCTCGGCGGACTGGTCAACTACATCCGCCGTCGCCCGTTCGCGTCCAGCACGTTCGGTCTGCTCGTCGCGGGCGTCCTCGTCGCCATCCTCGTGGCGGCGTGGATGCACGATCACGGCCATCACCATGCCGACGGACCGCTGTTCGCCTGGCGGATCATCCCCGCAAGCCTGCTCGTGACCATGGCCGTACTGGTGCTGTCCTCCATCACGGTCAGCCTCGCCACCCGATTCGGCGCCATCCCGACGCTATCGATCGCGGGCCTCATCTTCCTGTTGGGACTGATGTCCGACTATCTGTTCGGGCGCGCCGCGGACACATCCGTCATCGCACGTACTCTCTACGCCATCCTGCCGAACTGGCAGCATTTCTGGGTGATCGATGCGCTGGCCGGCGACGGGGTCATTCCCCTCGCCTATGTCGCGCAGGTGGCGCAGTACGCCGTCGCCTATCTCGTCGCCGTGCTGTGCGCAGGCCTATTCGCTTTTCAACATATGGAAGTGAA
>CAYRPR010000318.1:0-3673 GCA_964425945.1 uncultured Verrucomicrobiota bacterium
AGGACGGTGTCGGGGATCGCATCCTCGGACCGGGCCGCGACCAGGGATTCCTGCATTCGTACGCCCCGCGCAAAGGGTATGGGTTCATCCAGCGTTATGGTCCAGCTTTTCACGCGTCTCCGCTCGCAGAAGAAGGCGCAGTATACCGCCAAACGGGCAAAAAGCGAATTGTTGAAGAAGATGACGGGCGTTCCGGCAATCAATCGCCGTCCGGCAGGGTTTCCTCATACTGGTCCTGGTCCATGAGCACATCGTATTCGACGCTGTCCTCGACCTTGACCTTGAACATCCATCCCTCGCCGTACGGATCGCTGTTGATGATCTCGGGGTGATCGACCAGTTGCTCGTTCACCTCGACGACCTGGCCGGACACGGGGCTGTACACGTCCGAGGCCGCTTTGACGGATTCCAGCACCGCCACTTCGTCGCGCGCGGACACGGCATCGCCGACCGCCGGCAACTCGGCAAACGTCAGATCGGATAACTGCTGCTGTGCGAAGTCCGTGATGCCCACCGTAACGACATCGCCGTCCAACCGGACCCATTCATGGGTCTTGGTGAATCGCATTTCCCTGGGTGCATTCATGTGGTTGTCCGCCTCCTGTGATTGTCTGCCCAGCGACCCGGCGGATGACCGACGTACCGGACGTGATCCTTAATTTGAATTCACTCGCTTTATAGCAGGCGAGACAAGGCCGACAAGCCCCTTTTTTCAAAAAACACGGGCCGACTATTTTCCGGCCCGATCCGCGCGGCGAAGAACCATTGACCGGACCCAGGGGATCATGGTAAGGGCATGATCGAGTATCCAATCGAAAGGGAACGATCTCGTGCAGGAATCCACGCGCATTGTCATCACGGGTATGGGAGCCATCACACCGATCGGCTCCACGGTACCGGCCTTCTGGGAAGGCATGATGCAGGGACGCAGCGGCGCGGCGCCCATCGCCTCCTTTGACGTCTCCGCGCACTCGACCCGGTTCGCCTGCGAAGTGAAGGATTTCAATCCGTCGGACCATCTGGACCGCAAACTCGTAAACCGGCTGGACCGATACAGCCAGTTCGCGATGATCGCCGCGCGCGAAGCCCTGGCGGACGCCGGGATCGATACCGGCGGGCTTTCCGCGGAGGCGCGCGAACGATACGGCGTCGTGATCGGAAACGGCATCGGGGGATTCCATGCCATTGAAGAGCAGATCGGCGTGTATCACAAGCAGGGTCCGCGCCGCATTTCGCCATTCTACGTGCCCCTGGTCATTCCGAACATGGTCAGCGGCATGATTGCGCTGGAATTCGGCCTGAAGGGGCCCAGCTACTCCGTCGCATCCGCCTGCGCCACCGGCAACAACGCCTTGTTCGATGCCTGGGCGCTGATCCAGCTGGGGTATGCCGACCTGGTCATCACCGGCGGCGCGGACGCATGCATCACCCCCAGCCTCGTCGCCGGATTCAATGCCGCGAAGGCCCTGTCCACGCGCAACGACTCGCCCGAAACCGCCAGCCGGCCGTTTGACGCCGGGCGCGACGGCTTCGTCATGGGCGAAGGCGCGGGCATTTTCATCATGGAGTCCCTTGACCACGCCAAGCAGCGCGGCGCGCGCGCGCGGGCCGAGGTGCTGGGATTCGGCATGTCCACCGACGCCCATCACATGACCGCGCCCGAACCCGAAGGCGCGGGGGCCGCCCAGGCGATGATCGACCTGCTCCGGCGTTCCGGGCTGAAGCCCGAGGATGTCGATTACGTCAATATGCACGGCACATCGACCAAGCTCGGCGACATCGCCGAGACCAAGGCCATCAAGCGCGTGTTCGGCGATCACGCGTACAAGCTGAAACTCTCCTCGACGAAAAGCATGACCGGCCACATGATCAGCGCCGCCGCCGCGGCGGAAGCCGTCGCCACCATTCTCGCGATCGAGCACGACTGTATTCCTCCCACGATCAATTTCACCACGCCCGATCCGGAGTGCGACCTGGATTACACCTTTAACCAGCCGCGCCAACAGCCGGTGCGCGTCGCAATCAGCAACTCGTTCGGGTTCGGCGGACATAACACCAGCGTGGCCTTCAGCAAGGCACGGGACTAACGGGCGGACTCCGCATGATGTTTGCGGACACATTTGATCTGGCCCTCGAATCGCTCCGGGTCTCCCGGATACTCGGACTCTTCGGCCCGTACGTCCTGCTGATGGGCGTGGCGTTCTTTCTGCTGAACGGACGCGACGCCCCGGAACTGCGCAACCGCATCACCATCTTCACCGCCAGCCTGGTCATTGGGCTGTATCTCTGCACGCTCTGGATCACGCTCACCTTCGTCCACGAACCGGTGCACGTCCGCGCGCTGACGTTATATACCCTGGTACCGAATCCATCCGTGATGATGTCCGTCCTGAAGCCGGCGGTTCTGATCAGCGGCGCCCTGTGCGTACATGCCCTGCTCTATATCGTGTCCGGACTCCGGGCGGCGCCTCGAAACCACCGGAATCATAATGCCACAATCATGATCTGTATCGCCCTGCTCACCGCCTGCATTCCGCCCGCGGCCGTGGCCCGATACTGGAATCAGACGCACAATCCGCGCCGGATGGCGGAAGCGTATGACGCCGTACAGGCTTCCCACCGCCGGACGGACGAGATCACGGCGCGCTGGGCCGAACAGCATCCGGATACCTGGCAATTCCTGCTGTTGCGGGCTCACTATCTGCGGGACACGGGGCGCGCGGGCGAAGCCGACCGCCTGATCGAGCGCATCCGGAACCAGCCTGACTTCGACCTGCCGCCCCGATTGCGCGGCCAGTTGAGGAACTGGCCCCACTGATTCCCGCTGTGTAGCAGAGGCGTGTCGTACCAGGATGCCGTTCCGGTACATTGAGGTCACATATGGGAACAAATAAGCGTGTGGTGATTGTGGGCGCCGGTTTTGCCGGACTGAACGTGGCCAAGCGGCTCGGCGGATGCAAGGCCGTCGAGGTGACAGTCGTGGACCGCACGAATCATCACCTGTTCCAACCCCTGCTCTATCAGGTCGCGATGGCCGGATTGAGTCCCGCCGAAATCGCCTATCCCATCCGCTCGCTCCTCGCCCGATACGGCAACATCAAGGTGCTGATGGGCGAAGTCAGCGATGTGGATCTGGACGCGCGGCGGATCGACACGGATTTCGGACCCTTATCCTACGATTACCTGATCCTGGCCTGCGGCGCGAAGCACAGCTATTTCGGACACGAAGAATGGGAGAATCATGCGCCCGGACTGAAGACGCTCGAACAGGCCACGGAGATCCGCCGGCGCGTATTGACCGCGTACGAACGCGCCGAGCGCGAACCCGATGCGGAAAAGCGGCGCGCCCTGCTCACCTTCGTCGTCGTGGGCGGCGGCCCTACCGGCGTCGAACTGGCCGGCGCCCTGGGCGAGATCAGCCGGCACACGCTGGAGAAGGATTTTCAGCGCATTGACCCGGCCACCACGCGCATCATCCTGATCGAAGGCGCGTCGCGCGTGTTACCGGGCTTTGATCCGCCACTCTCCAAACGCGCACGGCGCGACCTTGAGCAACTCGGCGTGACCGTATGGGTGGACCGGATGGTTACGGATATCACGCCGCAGGGCGTACAAGCCGGCGACGAGTTCATTGCCGCCTACATCGAGCAGGCGCGCCGCCGCAAGCCGCCCT
>CAYRPR010000319.1:0-3671 GCA_964425945.1 uncultured Verrucomicrobiota bacterium
GTATGTTCAATATGTCCAAGGTAATATCATATACCATTATTGCGTCAATATCAAATTGTGGAAATTATTGCATAGTGTATGTTTGCCGAGAATGTGAATGGGGATGAGACCCTTAGGGAAATATGACCGATAAATCCTATCCGCAAGCAGCCCCAGCCGTGATGGAGCGGGAGAGGCCGGTGTCGTGGGCCCTGTCGGCCGCGCACCCCCAGAAGGGGATAAGCTGTCACTGCGCCGAATGCCGGATGTCGATCCGGGTGGTCACGACGCCGCCTCCGACGGTCTGTCCGTTCTGCCATGGCCGTCTGGCGCATACCCCCTTTGATCTGCCGCCGGATACGACGGTTCACCTGGAGGATGTCGAGGGGGAGAAGGCGCCGGTGCCGAACTATCGCCGGCAGCATCCGGTCCTGCTGAACATCTTCGCGGTGCTCGGCATCATCCTGCTGTCCCTGGCGATCTTCCTGAAACTGCACAACCTCGAGTACTTCTGGTACCAGCCGCTCGTGAACCTGTACAGCATTTCGGTCGGCGCGTTCATCCTGTCGCGTTTCATCCTGGCGGCCTTCTACATCCCGCCGGCCGATGTCGGGTTCGAGCCGACGGCGACCATCATCGTGGCCTGCCGCAACGAGGAGGACTCCATCGCGCGCACCATCTCGCGGATTTACCGCGAGGGCTATCCGCACAGCAAGCTCGAGGTGATCGTCGTGAACGACGGTTCCACGGACAACACGTTGAGTGAGATGATCCGGGAACAGAGCCGTTTCCCGGCCCTGGTCGTCGTGGATTTCGAGGAGAACAAGGGGAAGCGGCATGGTATGGCCGTGGGCGCCCTTCTGGCGCGCGGGGAGATGCTGATCTACGTGGATTCGGACAGCTTCCTGATGCCGGGCGCCGTGCGGAAGATCCTGCAGGGGCTGGCCGATCCGACCGTCGCGGCCGTGGCCGGCCATACGGACGTGGAGAATGTCCGCGTGAACATGCTGACCAAGATGCAGGATGTACGCTACTACGTGTCCTATCGCGTCATGAAGGCCGCCGAAAGCCTGTTCGGCGCGGTGAGTTGCTGTCCCGGCTGTTTCTCGGCCTACCGGAAATCCTGCGTGCTGAACGTTCTGGATCGGTGGCTGCACCAGCGGTATCTCGGCAAGTACGCCACATACGGCGACGACCGCAGTCTGACCAATTTCCTGTTGCGGCATTACCGCATCCTGTATGACGATGAAGCGCTGGCCACGACCATCGTGCCCGAAGACTGGGGCAAGTACATTCGCCAGCAATGCCGCTGGAAGCGTTCCTGGGTTCGCGAGATGTTCATCGCGGGCAGTTTCATCTGGCGCAAGCATCCGATCGCGGCGATTTCGTGGTATGCGATGATGGTCCTGCCGTTGCTGGCGCCGCTGGTCATGTTCTTTGCGCTGTTCATCGGTCCGCTCGTGCACGGGCAGGCGTCCTACTTCTACATCGGCGGCGTGCTGGTGGTGACCTTGTTGTGGTCGCTGTATTATCTGGAGAAGACGGGACGGCCCCATTGGTGGGCGGGCTTTCTCTTCACGGTCACGTATGTGCTGTTTTTCAGTTGGCAGGGTTATTACGCGGCGGCGACCGTTCGCAAAACCGCATGGGGGACGCGATGACATCGAATCCACGACAATCGGATCCATCTTCTGCCGAGGGGGAGGGCGGGCGCCCGACCCAGGCCGTGCCGGTATCCTATTCCACGGCGTGGCTCTATTTCCTGTTGGTGCTGTGCCTGCTGGTGGCGTGGTATTTCCCGGCGAAGATCCTGATCAACCGCCTGCTGTGGCCGCCGATCTCCGGCGCGCATCTGCCGCGCGAATCCCATGCCTTTGCCGCGCTCGCCTACGAAGGCGTATCCACCAAGCCCGGCGAAGTGACGCCGTCCCAGTTCCGCGATCATATCGAGGCCCTGAAAACGCACGGCTACGTGCCGATCACGCTCGAGGACGTACGCGCCCTGTTCGCCCGGGGCGAACCGCTTCCGACCCGCGCCGTCCTGCTGACCTTCGACCACGGGCGCAAGACATCCTACTTCGGCGTCAAATCCCAGATCCGCCGCGCCGGTTGGAACGGGGTGATGTTCCTGTGGACCAAACCCATCGAGGAGGGGGACAACGCCAGCCTGCTGTGGCCTTACGTGCGCAGTATGGTCCGTTCCCGCGCGTGGGAAATCGGCGCACAGAGCCACGCGGGATTCACGCCGGTCAAGGCCAACGCGCGCGGACGCAACGGGCGGTTTATGACGACGCCGATGTGGATGGAAGGCGAGGGGCGGTTCGAAACGCCCGACGAGTATCACGCGCGGATCGCCGGGGACCATGAGAAGTGTCTGGATATCATCGAAGAGCGGCTCGGCGTGCGCCCGACCGCGTACGCGTATCCGTACGGCGATTTCGGCCAGTACCAGACGCGGGGCACGTTCATGCGCCGCGCCAATCTGGGGCTCGTCGGCCGCCACTACGATCTCGGTTTCGTGTCCGGCAATCTCGCGGCCAACACGCGCTACAGCGATCCGCGACGGCTCAACCGCCTGCGCGTACGGCCCGAGTGGTCCGGCGAGGACCTCGTGGCGTATCTGGACCGGTCCTGGCCGCTCGATGAACCCACCATGGAAGGCCGCGCGTCCGACATCGCCACCGCCTGGATCGTGGATTGGGGCGACATGCGCGTGGAGGACAACCGGCTCGCCCTGCAGGCCAACGAGCAGACCACCGGCGCCAAGATGTGGCTGGCCGGCAGTGACTTGACGATGGATTTCTACGCCCGCATCTCCTTCCGCATCCAACACGGGCAGATGGGCGTCTATCTGCGCGCCACGGCCGACGAGGAATCGTATATTTATCTGGGCCTGGATTCCCGCGGCGATGCCTGGGTGCGCGAAAAACAAATGGGCCGCGACGCCGAACGATGGCCCGAGGACGGGCTCAACGAGATGAGCATCTGGCTTCGCCAGAAGGCCGTCAGTCTGGACCGCTTCACGCTGGCTTCATCGCGCACCCGACTCGATCCGCGCGCCGATCGCGTGCTCGAACTGTATCTGCGAGACCGCATGCTGTACGCCCTGTTGGACGGCGAACCGCTGTTCGGTCATCACATCCGGGTGCGCGGCGAGCCCAAGCCGGGCATGATCGGCATCAGCGTCTGGGACCCGGGCCGCGGCCGCGCGCGGGTCGATATCTCCAGCGTCGCCTTGCGGAACCAGGAACCCACCCTGGCGTCCTGGGCCGAACGCGAGATGCATACGCCGTACATCGTGAAATGGATACACAACAACTCGTTCCAACTGACCCAGATCAGTCCGCCCTGGATTTCCCTGTCGCCGCTGGGGCAGGTCACCCGCGACCAGTGGGACGCCGAAATCTATCGCCGGCTGGCCAGCATCTATCACCTGAAACTCGTGCCGCGCGTTCGTATCCAGGAGGAGGAATGGCTGGCCCGTGTGCCGCCGACGCAGTTGGCGGAGCAGGCCCGGGCCCTGGATCTCGATGGCGTGTTCGTCAACCTGGACGGCATGCGCAACCCGACCCCCACGAAGGTCGGCACGTGGCTGCAGCAGTGCGGCGCGGCCCTCCGCGAGCGGGGCATTGAATTCTTCGTCCAGCTGCCGGCGATCCTCGAACGGCCTTCATCCGTAAATTCCCTGCTCG
>CAYRPR010000320.1:0-3666 GCA_964425945.1 uncultured Verrucomicrobiota bacterium
GCCTTCTCGGAGGAGAACGGCTACCAGCCCAATTGAGGGCCCAGCTCACTCCATTGGGGAAAGGCGGCCGAGGATCTCCTGCCCTATCTGGGCGGCGACTTCACCGTCTTTCGCTGTCCCGCCAATGACGGAACGGCCCATGATCCCGCCGTTACGGAACTGCCGAGCCACGCCGGCCGCCATACCGATTACGAGATGAACGGATACCTGTGTAGCACGGACGGCAACCGGGTGCCGATCACGGCCGTCACCACCTGGTCGCAGGCGGCCTACGCCTACGACTTTCCCTACTATCCCGGCGCCCCGGGAAAGGCTCACAAGGGCGGCATCAATGTGGCCTATCTCGACGGCCATGCGGCCTGGTTGCGGGACGAAGATATGGGGCCGCTGGATGAGGCCACGAAAGAGACCTTCTACCGGAAAGGACATATCTTCTGAAGTCTTCACGCGAATGAAACGCGACTTCATCCGGCCGATATTGCAAGCGCTTACACTCTGACGCGACAAGGGAGGAACATCATGAATGCACGATGGATCATGCGTATGGCGGCGGGTATGGTCATCGCCGCCCACGGACCGGCGGCGGACGGCGCGGTCCTGACCGAGCCGGATTTCGAGGGCGCGGCCGCCGCCAACGAGGCGGCTTGGAGCCCGTTCCAGTCCGATCCGGGTTTCGGGTTCGATTTCGCCGCCGGCGACCAGGCGCAATCGGGAGACCAGTCGCTGAACGTCACGGTCGGCGCCATGGGCATCTTCCAGCTCTTCGAGGCCAAGCAATTCTTCAATATCGGCGACGTCGTCGGCGAGCCGTGGATAGGCTCGGTGTGGGCGAGGACCGATATCAATCCCCTGGAGGCGCCCAAACTGGAGGTCTACCTGGAAACGCACTTCTACGACGGCTTGGACGGAAGCGGCAACGAGATCGGCGTCATCAAGAGCGACTCACTGACCGGACTGACCGCGCAGAACACATGGATCGAACTGCACAATGTCGGAACGATCCCCGAGGAGGCGCTGTCGGCCCGGTTCCGCCTCGTGGTCTTCAACACGGACGAAGCGGTCACCGACAGCCAGAACGTATGGTTCGACAACGCGCACCTGACCTTCGGATTCGCGCCGGTCCCCGAACCGTCGGTCATGGGCCTGCTGCTGATCGGTTTTGCACTATTGCGCCGGCGGTGCGCCACGGGTCACCAACCGTTGTAGTTCCGCCGCTCTGTCGGCGGAAAGGATGAACCATGATCACATCACGTGCCCAAACCCTCCGGCGACGGAGCGCCGGGGCTACAACCCTGGCATTCCCGTCTTCCGCGGGGCCGGTGCTGCGCGGGCTGGAAGCCCGCGCCACGCGAAGAACGAACGGTTTTGCTTGGCGTTTGCAGACAAGTTGATAGAGTAACGGAACAATCTAAGCGCTTACATTTATCATGAAGATCACCCTGTTTGACGTATCCAGAGAGGCCGGCGTTTCGTCGGCCACCGTGTCGCGCGTCTTGAACGGCCAGCCGCTCGTGAAGGAACAGACCCGCAAGCGGGTCGAGGAGGCCATGCGATCGCTCGGCTACCGGCCCAGCCATGCCGCCCGCGTGCTGGCGGGTCAACGTACGCATACCCTCGGCGTCATTTTCCCGGAGATCGACACCGGATTCTTTGCCGTCGTCCTGCGCGGTATCGACCGGCAGGCCGCCGCGGACGGCTATCACGTGCTGACCGCTTTCTCGCGCGGCGAGAAGGACGAACTGGAACAGGTGGACCGGTTCCTGCGCGAGCGGCGCGTGGACGCGCTGATCCTCATGAACATCGCCCTCCCTCCCTCCTACGTGAAGCAATTGCGGAATTCGGATCTCCCGGTGGTCCTGCTGGACCGGCCGGTGCGGGGCCGCCATCTGCACTCGATCAGTCTCGACAACATTCAGGGCGCGCGCGACAGCGTTCTGCACCTGGCGCGGGTTCACCGCGTCCGGCGCCTGGGCGTCATCACCGGGCCGCTCGACAACTACGACTCGCAACAGCGCCTGAAAGGATGCCGGGCGGCCGCCACGGCCAGCGGGATCGCGTTGCGCCCGGACTGGATGGCGTGCGGCGATTTTACCGAAGACGGCGGATACTGCGTCATGCAAGGCTGGCTGAAGCGCAAGCGACCCCTGCCCCAGGCCGTCATGGCCCTGAATGACGCCATGGCCGCCGGCGCGTGGCAGGCCCTGCGCGAACACGGACGGCGCGTGCCCGACGATATCCTGCTCACGGGTTTCGACGACAACCAGATGGCGCACTTCCTGGACCTGACCACCGTGCGCGTCCCGATGCGGGAACTCGGCGAAGCCGGCGCGCGGGCGGCCATCGACGGCATCAAGGACCGGAAATCCGCGCGACGCGACATCCTGCCGACCCACCTGGTGATACGAACGTCCTGCGGGTGCAAAACGCAACGACCTTAACCCGCATCACTCACAAGGGATTTTACAGTATCCGCAAAATCCGAAATCCGAAACTCGAAACAAACACGAAATTCGAATGTTCAAAATCAAAAACAACCTGTTCCAATCAGCCGCATGGGTGGCCTCGTGTTTCAGGCTTTGGAACATTCTGATTTGTTTCCGCCTTCGCCCTCCGGGCTACGGCGGACAAGTCGGATTTCGACATTCAAATTTCGAAATTACTCATTAAAGGCAATCACCATGCAAGTCCTACCCGTTAACACACAACCATGGATCGAAGACCGCCTCCGCGCCCTGTCGCTGGAACAGAAGGTCGCGCACCTGCTCATCCCGACCGTCGGCCACGACTACGAGCGCTGGGATGAAGTGCGAACGTTTCACGAGCGGCACGGTCTCGGCGGCGTGTTCGTCGCCTGGGCGACCGCCGAAAAGCATCGCCGCATGATCGGCGAACTGCAGGCGATGAGCAACGTGCCCCTGTTGATCGCCGCCGACCTCGAATGCGGCGCCGGCCATCTTGTGCAGGGCGGCGTGCCCTTCCCCGACCCGCTCGCCCTCGCCGCGGCGGACGATGACGCGCTGGCCTACACGCTCGGCAAGGCCGCCGCGCTCGAAGGACGGCATGTCGGCATTCAATGGACCTACGCGCCGGTGGCCGACGTGAACGTCAATCCGGACAATCCCATCGCCAACACCCGGTCGCTCGGTGACGATCCCGCGCGCGTCGCGCGTCTCGCCGCGGCGATGGTGCGCGGCATGCAGGAGCACGGACTGGCGGCGTGCGCCAAGCATTTCCCGGGCGACGGCATCGACGACCTCGATCAGCATGCCGTCACGTCCGTCAATTCACTGTCCCAGGAAGACTGGCGACGCGTTTCCGGACGCGCCTTTCGCGGCGCGTTCGACGCCGGGGCGTGGAGCACGATGATCGGGCATATCGCCCTCCCCGCATGGGATCCGGACCGCGACGAGCGCGGCGCGTACCGGCCCGCTACGGTCAGCCGGCGCATCACCACCGAAGTGTTGCGCGGAGAGCTGGGCTTCAAGGGCCTGGCCGTCACGGACGACATGAACATGGGCGGTGTGGCCGGCTATATGAACCGGCGTGACCGCACGGTCGCCTGCATCACAGCCGGATGCGACATGCTGCTTTTCCCACAGTTACCGGAAGACTATGAAACCCTGGTCGCCGCGGCGCGATCCGGCGAACTCTCCGCGGAACGACTGG
>CAYRPR010000321.1:0-1703 GCA_964425945.1 uncultured Verrucomicrobiota bacterium
ACCATCATGACGTTCTTTCCCTGGCCGGGCGCGGGCAGCGGACAGCGGGGCGCCGGACAGGTGGAATCCACCGCGTATGCGATACCCGAGTCTTCCGTCGCCTATTGGCTGGGGCGGCTGAAGTCGCATGGGGTTCATGCCGAGCGGCCGACGATCCGGTTCGGGACGGATGTGATCCGCTTTCCCGATCCGGATGATATGCTTATTGAACTGATCCCGGCGCCGGACCCGGTTGCCGTTGCGGACTGGAACGACGGGCCCGTGCCCGTTGAACACGCCCTGCGCGGCTTCCATAGCGTGTCCCTGGCCGTGCGCGACCCGCAACCGACCGCCCGCGTGTTGACCGATGTGTTCGGCTATGAGCCCGCCGGGCAGGAGGACAGTCGCTTTCGGTACCAGGCCGCAGGCGATCGCGCGCCCGGCGCGATCGTCGATGTCATCGCCGCGCCCGATGCGGGACGCGGCCGGATATCCGCCGGTTCCGTACATCATGTCGCATTCCGCGTACGCGATCGCGAGGAGCAAGTGTCGTATCGAAACAAACTGGTCGAACTGGGATACCAAGTCAGCCCCGTGATCGACCGCACCTACTTCCACTCGATCTATTTCCGGGAGCCCGGCGGCGTGTTGTTCGAGATGGCCACCGACGCGCCGGGCTTTGCCGTCGATGAGCCGGTGGAATCGCTCGGCATGCATCTGCACCTGCCCCCGCACGCCGAGGCCGACCGCGCCGAGATCGAACGCGGACTGCTTCCCATCACCATTCCCGGCACATGAGCGCGCCCCTCGATTTCACACACCAATTCAAGCCCGGCACATCCGGCCGGACGCTCCTGCTGTTGCATGGAACCGGAGGCGACGAGTCGAGCCTTTTGGATCTGGCGCGCGATCTCGATCCGGACGCGGCGCTGTTGTCGCCGCGCGGTAAGGTGCTCGAAAACGGCATGCCGCGTTTCTTCCGCCGTCTGGCCGTCGGCGTGCTGGACGAGGAGGACCTGAGGCGTCAGGCCGATGCGTTGGCCGAATTCATCAACGGCGCGGCCCATGAATACGATCTGGATGCGAAGCGGATGGTCGCGCTCGGCTATTCCAACGGCGCCAACATCGCCGCGGGCTTGCTGCTCCTTCGTCCGGCCGTTCTGCGTGGTGCGATTCTATTTCGCCCCATGGTGCCCCTGGAGCCGGATCAACAGCCCGATCTTTCGGGCGTCGACGTTCTCATCACTGCGGGATTGCAGGATCCGCTGACACCGGTGGAAAATGTGCGGCAGTTGGTCGCAATGCTGTCGGACGCGGGAGCCCGCGTGGCGGAGCATTTCTTTGAGGCCGGACATGAGTTGGTGGCGGAGGATATCGAGACAGCTCGGAACTGGTTGCGCGAGGCGACCCCATGAGTCGAATACCCGAACTGAATCGCGAGGCGTTGAACGATGCGTCGCGGCGAACCTACGACGAGATCCTGGCCGCGCGCGGCAGTATCGCCGGTCCGTTCCGCGTCTGGCTGCATAGTCCCGAGTTCACGCGCCGCGCCACGCAACTCGGCGAGTATCTCCGCTATCACACCGGACTCCCGCCTCGCCTGAGTGAACTGGTCATCCTGCTTACGGCGCGCGCTTGCAAATCGGAAGCGGAATGGACCATTCACGAACCGCTCGCGCGAAAAGCCGGATTGTCCGACGGGGTGATCGACGCCCTGCATCGCG
>CAYRPR010000321.1:1713-3647 GCA_964425945.1 uncultured Verrucomicrobiota bacterium
CGAAACACCTGACTTCGCATCCGACGGGGAACAAGCTGTTTATGAGTATTGCGTCCAACTGCTCCACACCCGCACGGTTGAAGAGAGTATTTTGCAGCGTTTGGTAGACCGATTCGACGCCAAAACGGCTGTAGATATCACCGGATTATGCGGCTACTACACCTTAGTGGCCATGACGCTGAATGCTTTCGATGTATCAGCGGAAAATACCTCGACCCCATAGCCAACTGGCGAAGACCCTCAGTTCTCCGTATGAATTGTGGTACCGCACGGTTGACACCCCTCCTTACGTTGACCTAGTGTAATATTTGTATTGGTCATCTGGCTTAGCACTAGGGGAGGGAAGCCATGAACTCCAGGATATGCGTGGCAGCCGCCATGGTTGTCTTGGCCGTCACATGTACTCACGCCGAAGATCCGGTCATCCCATCCAACCTCTCGGACGCGCGTCTTGCGCAGCAGCACGAGCTCGACAAGGCCGCTGAATGGCTGCGCGCGGAAGCCGCCAAGCCCGGCGCGAACAAACAGGCGCTGATGGAGCAATACAACCGGCGGATTGAAGCGATCCGCAAGAAGTACAGCAGCGGCGATTTTCGCGGGCAGGATATCGATACCACCATCGACCGCTATCGGGATCCCGCCACGGGCGAACAACGTGTCGAGAATACCGGGAGCAAACCCAAGGACGTGCGGGCCGACGTGGACCTGGCCGCGAAGGATATCGACGCCGCCCGGGGCGTGGCCGACGACTGGCGCGCGCGCGGCGATCGCGTAACCGAAACGCCCACCAAGTTCGTCAACGAAACCACCGATACCACGCTGTGGAAACCACAGGATGAGGCCGTGCGTCGCGCGAAGGTGGACGATTTCGACGCGTTCTCCACGCCGGGCGGCCAGCGCGCGACGGGCAATACCGGCATGCCGCGCGATGAACGAGGATTCCAGATCGACAACGAAGGCAAGTTCACCCACGCCGAATTGGACGGCGACCTGAAGACCCAAGCCAAGAGCGTGGACAAGGCGGCGGAGGCCGCCGGCACGAAGGGGCAGAACCCGGAATTCTACGATCAGGCCGCCAAGCTCCGCAATTACAACGATGCGATCCAGGCCGGCATCGTCGACCCCGCCGACCCTCCGGATGTCGCCCAACGAAAGATTGAGGATTGGCAGAAAACGGCGCGCTCGGAGATGGACAAGGCCGGCCAGGTGGCCGAGCGGCGCGGCGACGTGCGCGATCAGGTGCGCCAGAATTTCCAGGACAGCTATGACGGCTCGAAGCAGGCCGATCCCGAACAGAAGGCGCTGGATCGAAAGGCTTCTTCGGAGATCGGGAGTGATCGCGCGATGATTGATGAGGCCAACGCCGCGCAGCGGGCGGAGAACGAGCGCATGCGGCAGGAGTTGGAGGGGCGGAAAGGTTCCGGCGCCGATGATATGGCCGGCGGACAGAGAACGTCTGCGGGCGACGCCCCGGACACCGCCAAGACAAAGGTCGGCGACGCCCCGGAAGCGCCGAAAGGGAAAGTCGGCGATGTGCCGGACGGCGCGGGACCCCGAGCCACGGCGCCGGATGCACCCGGCGGGATGCGCGGCGCAGTGGACAAGGCCGGCAAGGTCATGGTCGGCGTCGACATCATGAACACCGGACAGGACGTGGTGGATCTGGTCGACGGCGAGAAGTCCGCGGGCGAAGTGGGACGAAACATCGCCGATGCCGCGACCGGCGGCGCCATCAGCGCGGCGGAAATGACGCATCAGAAGGCGTCCGACTACGCGGCGGCCAGCGAAGCGACCGACCAGGCCAACCGCGCCGAGAAGGAGGCGGAGTCGCAGCAGGCGTATCTCAACGCGCGGAAAGCGGGTGCGTCGCCGGAAGAGGCCGGGGCGTTGATGGACGCCGTGCGCGAGGGGCGCGATGACGATGTGAATCAAAT
>CAYRPR010000322.1:0-3645 GCA_964425945.1 uncultured Verrucomicrobiota bacterium
ACACGCCATGCATCTGCAGTTGCGAAAGACCCTGGCGACCCGTTGACCTGGTCAGGCTGAGGTCACGCGCCAGCTCCATGGACGATATCCCCTCCACACCCGCCTGTCGAAGCTCGCGGACATGCGTGAGATATTGCGGCAGGCGCTGTACGACCGGACGAGGCAGTTTCTGGGTCTTCTGGAGCATGGCCAAACCCTCTCCCATATTCATAAAAAACATAGGCGAAACCGGTCTATCTGTCAAATATTTAACGTTAAATATTTATTGATTTATTAGCCGATCGGGGTACTATTTTGCCGTGAAATGACGGCTTATGTACGGCGTCCGCTGATGGGAGAAACAATCCTAAACCGCCTGTACAGGGAGGAATCGGTATGGATATCAAGAAAGTGGAGGATCTCGTCAGACAGCATCCGTTTTTCAAGGGCATGAAACCCGAGCACGTGGCCACCATATCCACCTGCGCATCCAACATCCGCTTCAAGGCCGGGGACATCATTTTCCGGATGGATGAACCCGCCAACCACTTCTACCTGATCGAGCTGGGACGCGTCGCCGTCGACATCGAAAGCAGTGATCGCGGCGTCATCACGATCCAGACCGTTGAGGCCGGTCATGTACTCGGATGGTCCTGGCTGTTTCCGCCCTACAAATGGCATTTTGACGCGCGCGCGATCGAGCCCGTGAAGGGCTACGTCTTTGATGCCGCCTGCATCCGTCGGAAATGCGAAACCGACAACGCACTCGGGTATGACCTGATGAAGCACTTTTCGGCGATCATGATCGAACGACTGCAGGCCACCCGCCTGCAACTGCTCGACATGTTCGGTTTGAAATAACCGAGTGCCGTGATCAGCAAATGCGGGGCAATTGTTCCCCGCTCAACAGATCCAGGAGGCGGTCCACGCCGATCTGATTCCGCAGAATCACCTCGCCGCGCGGATGCGCATCCCCCACCCGCCCGATCGCGCGGGCGTCCACGCTCATCGCATGGCGACGCAGGATATCCAGCGCGCGCTCGACCTGTTCCGGCGGAACCAGGCAAATCATGCGGCCCTCGTTGGCCACGTACAGCGGATCCATGCCCAGGATTTCACATGCGCCCCGCACTTCATCGCCGACCGGGACGGATGCGCCGTCCACGTGAATCCGCAGACGGGCCGACTGCGCAATCTCGACCAGCGCCGTCGCCAGACCGCCTCGCGTGAGATCCCGCAGGCAGTGCGCTTCGATACCGGACTCGATCAGGTCCAACACGGGCGCCGCCAACGGCGCGCAATCGCTCTCGATCGTGCTTTCGAATTCCAGTCCTTCGCGCACCGCCATGACCGCCATGCCGTGTCGCCCCACATCGCCGCTCAAAAGGATCGTGTCACCGGACCGGACCGAGGCCGGTCCGATATCCCGGTCATGCCCCAGGACTCCGACTCCGGCTGTCGTAATAAACACGCCGTCACCCTTCCCCCGGTCTACCACCTTGGTGTCGCCGGTGATGATCTGCACACCCGCCTCGTCCGCCGCGCGACGCATGGATTGCACAATGCGCCACAGGGATTCCATCGGCAACCCTTCTTCCAGAATGAAGGCCGCGCTCAGGTACAACGGGCGGGCGCCGCTCATGGCGAGGTCGTTTACCGTGCCATTAACCGCCAGCGATCCGATATCGCCGCCGGGAAAGAACAGCGGGCGTACCACAAATGAATCGGTGGTGAACGCCGTGCGTCGGCCGGCCGGCGGCATGACGGCGGAATCGTGCCCGGTGGCGAGCAACGGATTGCCGAATGCGTTGAAGAATATCTTCTCGAGCAGGTCGTGCATCAGCCGCCCGCCGCCGCCGTGAGCCAGCGTCACGGCCGGATACTGGGAGATCGGTATGGGGCAATCCATCATGACGAGGCTGTGTCTGTCCGCGAGCGATACCGGTAATACGCCGCGCAGGCGCCTTCGGACGAAACCATCGTCGCGCCGAGCGGATGTTCCGGCGTACAGCGCGTTCCGAATGCCGCGCATTCGTTCGGTTTCTTCAACCCCTGCAGGATCAGCCCGCTGATGCATTCGGACGATTCCTCCGTCGTGCGCGCCGCCACGCCGAACTTCTGTTCGGCATCAAACCGCGTATACGGCTCGCGCAGACCCAGCCCGCTCTGCGGAATCTCACCGATCCCACGCCATTTGCGATGCCGGATCTCAAACACTTCCCGGATCAAATCGCGCGCGGGCACATTGCCCTCGCGACGTACGGCGCGCGCGTAGGCATTCTCCACCTCCGCCCGCCCCTCTTCCAACTGTTTCACGCAATGATAAACCCCTTCGAGAATATCCAGCGGCTCAAAACCGGTCACGACGATCGGCACATGGTACTTCTCCACGATCGGGAAATACTCCTCGAACCCCATCACCGTGCAGACGTGACCCGCGGCGAGAAATCCCTGCACCCGGTTATGCGGCGACGACAGGATCGCCTCCATCGCGGGCGGCACGAGGACATGCGAGACGAGGACGGAGAAGTTTTCCAGCCTGGCTTGCGCGGCCTGATAGACGGCCATCGCGTTGGCCGGCGCGGTGGTTTCAAAGCCCACCGCGAAGAATACGACTTCGCGATCGGGCTTCTCCCGCGCGATCTTGAGGGCATCGAGCGGCGAGTACACAATCCGTACATCGCCGCCTGACGCCTTGACGGAAAACAGGTCGCGCTCGGATCCCGGCACGCGCAACATGTCGCCGAACGAACAGAAGATGACATCGGGACGCGAGGCGATCTCGATCGCCTTGTCCAGAATCTCCAGCGGCGTGACGCAAACCGGACAGCCCGGGCCATGCACCAGTGTGATGTCCGGGGGAAGCAATTCATCCAGACCGAACTTCACGATGGCATGGGTTTGCCCGCCGCAGACTTCCATGATGGTCCACGGCCGGGTCACCACGCGCCGGATGGCCGCCGCACAGGTCTGCGCCGCTTTGGCATCGCGATATTCGTCGATGAACTTCATACCGCATGCATCATACGACATTTGACGAGGGTTCGGCACATCATTTTTGTTCTTTTCAAGCCCTTGGGAAATTGGGATACTCCGTGGCAATGAATGAAGGCAACAAGCGGATGAACCAGCCACGCTTCCGGTCCGCCCAGTGGAAGCTCATCGCCGCCGTCTGCGCGATGGTCGCGACCCTGGCCGTGGTGTGGGCCGTCATTGCGACCCTGACCATCCGTCAACGGGATCAGGCCTTGGAACACGCGAATCAGCGCATCACGGAACTGCGCGAGCAGACCATGGGGCCCCAGGCGGAGCCCCGCGTCCAGCCCCCCGCCGCTCCTCCGGTCGATGATTCCTGGATCACCGAACAGCTCGATGAAATATCCGCCGAGATGAACGCCATCATCCCGACCGCCGAACCCGTCGCGGAAGAGTAAGCCGGCTAGCCCGCTTCCAGCCGGCCTGTCATTTCCCGCACCGCGAACTCCATGAGAGGTTTCAGGTTGCAGATATCTTCCTTGTTGTACCGAATCAGCCGATCCATCGCATCCCGATGCCCGGCCTGATACGCCCGCCACAAGCGGACGGCATCCCATCCCGACAAACCTTTTGTGTCCTCACTGCGCGCCAGACCCAACTGCTCCTCGATGCGCTTACGCCCGCCGCGAT